>JAYVSP010000728.1:0-9613 GCA_043775215.1 Planctomyces sp.
TCGATTCTAATTGGCCTCGTTCGCTGTCCTGATCCGTGTTCAATCCGTGTTTCATCCGTGGCTTGAAAACTGGCCTCCCCGGAAAACCGGAAGAGCCATCAGATTTACGGCAAAGGAATCAAGGCAAAGGAATGTCAGGAATTGGCCGGATGAGACGTTGTCGGCGACTGGAGGTCTATCCGGCCAATTCTAAATTCCGATGAGCCTGACCCCGGTCGATTCGAATCGGCCTCGGCAGTTTCCGCCGTTTCTTCCCGCGCTGCTGCGTCACCTCGTCGTTATTCCCGTTGCAATCGGGAGATTTCGCCCAAGTTCCCTGATCGGCACGTCCGATACTCCTGGTACATTCCGTCGGGTCGTGCCGATGGTCCGTCCGAGACATTGATCGGACTGTTGTGTCAGACTCAAAAGGGCAGGAAAAGGACTATGCGAAGCCGCTTCGCAGTCTGCATGTTGGGGGCGTGGAGCCTGATTGTGTCGGCGTCGATGTCGGCGCAGGCACAGCCGGCTCCGCCGCCTGGCATGTATGCGCCCGGTGCTGAGAACGTTCCGGGTTTCAACTATCCCAATCCAGGTCGCATTGATGGTAATCAGCAGTATGGGCCTGGACCGGATCGACTGATTACCGAACGGATTCCCTCGGAGAATGGTGGTTTTTACGAAGACACGCCGGTGGATCGCTTCCTGAAGAACGTGGCCAAGTCAACCTGGATTCGATTGGAATACATGCAGTTCACCTTCGACGATCCGGGCCACACGGTGCTGGGATCACGCGTGGCGGGAGAAGTGGATCCCACGCGGCCATTCCGAGCGACGGTTTCCGATCAGCCCGCCACGGTTCGCGTCCCGACGACTTCAGCTCTGCACTTTAAGGACATCCAAGGGTTGCGCGGCACCATTGGATTGCCGACCAGCATCGGCAGTTTCGAAGCGAGCTTTCTGGCCTTTGACCGGGCTCATGCGAATGAAAAACAAATTGTACCTCCTCCAGGAGATCTCACCGGTGCATCTCCCGTGTTGAATCCCTCGGCTCAAATCCAGATCGCCACCAGCACGCTAGTCAACGGGCAGTTGGGAACCAATCTGTTCTTGTATGACACCTCGTTTCAGATCTTTCAGAACAGTCAGTTCTTCGGTGCCGAGGCCAATTGGATCGGCAAATCGCCGTATGAAGACGGCCTGGTCGTCGCCCCGATGGCCGGTTTTCGCTACATCGACTTTCACGAGCGGCTGTTTCAACGGGGCGAGTTCAGCCAATTGGGCACGCTCGATCCGCCGCTGTTCAGCGAAATCAACTCGGATGCCAACAACCGCGTGTTTGCTCCGCAAATCGGGATGCGGTTCGAGTTCGTTCAACCGCGGTACACTCTGGGCGTCGAACCCAAAGTGGGGCTGGGCGTGAACATCTACGACGCCGATGTCTCGACCGTCCGCTTGCGCAGCTTCGGCGATCCGCGGGTCAGCACGAGCAAATCGGGAGCACACCTCGCCACGGTCGGAGATTTGTCGATGTACGGAAAGTTTCACGTGCATGATAATTTCTCGCTGAAAGTGAGCTACCAAATCATGGTCGCGGGGGGCATGTCGCGGCCGGCGAACAATATCCTCTACAATGACAACGGCCCGAGTCAGCCGGCCGCAATCGTTGTCGATCCCAGCTTCCGGAGTATGTTCTGGCAGGGCTTCACGGTCGGCGGCGAGTTTCGCTTTCGATAAGTTATTGCCATGAGCGACGATGTTCGACCGGGCGAGGTGTTTGAGATTGAGCCTGAGAATTCAGGCGGACTGCTGACACACTTGCCCTGGTGGTTGGTCGCGGCTGCCGCATTTGCCGTGGCCGAGTTGACGGCTCATCCGTCGATCGGGGTGATCGTGTTGTGTTTGAAGTTCGGCTGGAATGACTTCCTGACGGCACTGTGGCTGCGGCGCCGCGATCCGGACACGCAACGTGGTGCGACGTGCTCCTGGTTCTATTTCTCAAGCGGACTCTGGCGCATCTGCATTTGGAGCTTTGTGCTGCTCTTCGCGACCTTGACCTTCTCCGTCATGGATGTTTTTCGGCAGGCGCAACTCCAGCAACCGCAGCAGCAGGCGCAGAACGCGGAATTGGAGGCTGCGACCTGTTTGGTCGTGTGGCTGCTGAGTTCGGCCATTGCCACAGGTGTCACTCTGGGTGCGGTGCGCAGGGCCTGGACACGGCAAATCAAAGTTTGGGTTTCGGGATCAATGACCGAGTCTCGGCGTCGCCAAGAGTGGCCACCTCAGCCCAGTGCCGGTCGGCGCAACCAACTGCGCTGGTGGTTGGTCACGACGGGCATGGTCGTGTTTTTGACGTTATTCACGCTCGGGACATTCGCCGTCGTGGCCGCAGTGGGAGCATTCGGACCTGCGATCAATCCCAATGGTCTTCCCGGCGCGGGCGGTGTGATTGGCATGATGTTCGGTGCGATCGCGTCGATCGTCGCCGCGATTGTCGTCCTGGTGATCGGAAGCCGGATCTTCGTGCGGATCGGCGCGATGACTCCGGCGGATTGTTGGCCGGAACTGGTTGAGTTGGGCTATCAAACCTCGACCGATTTGCGGCGTGAATCGCTCGCCCGGGCCGGTTAGATGAGGACAACCCATGAGTGACGAGATTCACGCGGTCGAAGTTTTGGAATCGGCCGAAGTCGATGAGAATGAAATCCGACGATCGGACTGGTGGCGAGTGCCAATCCCTTGGTGGCTGCTGGCCGCGATCGCGATTGCCGTCGCGGAACTGACAGCTCATCCGGCATTGGGAGTCGTCATTTTCTGTGTGAAGTTTGGATTGAACGACTGGCACACGGCGACATGGCTGTGCCGAGTTGATCCGCGCCGCAAACGGTCTCACACGTTGTGGTGGTTCCTGATGGGAAGCGGCTGCCTGAAGATTTTCTTGATGTCGTCAATCGTCTTTCCGCTGTTGGCAGGTTGGTGGCGAGTCGCGTTTGGACAGCGATTGCAACACGAAGTGCGAATTGCCGTGTGGGTTGGGGTTGGCGGAATTGGGTTGTCGTTCGTGTTGACTCATATCGGCATCTTTCTGGCGGTACGGCGCGGCGTGCGTGTGTGGTTGAATCGTCAGTTGCATCAGTTCCGCGATGAGAATCGTTGGCCGCTCGAATTGACGGCTCCCAACCGATTGCGAGCGATTTTGAACGGAAGCGCGTTTCCGGGATTCTTTGGGTTTGCACTCGGCGGCGCGCTCACACTCGCGGGGCACTTCCGAGGCGACATGCGGCTCATGACAATTGGCGGAGTCGCGGTTGCTGTTTCCGGCGCGATCCTGCTGAGTCATGCGCTCTCGGTCAAACGCATCATGGCCAGATCGCCCGAAGAGTGCTGGAGCGATTTGCCCGAGTTGATTCTCGTCGACGATGAACTGCCCGCAGAGGCGTGCTTCGAGCATTGACCGCCAAGCAAGTGGGATGAACGGCAAGATGTCAGCGTTTGATGACTGAGCAACGCAAAGGACCGAAGAGCGCAAAGTCGGCCGGCCCTTGCATTGCAAACGTTTGAAATCTTTGCGGGGCGTAAAGGCTTTCCAGCCACGGATGAAACACAGATAAAACGCGGATTTGTGAAGACATCGGAAGTAATCATGACGGTCGGCGTCGCTTGGCTCTCGTTCGTCTGGTTTTGTTTGTTCCGTGTTTGTTTCGTGTTTCATCCGTGGCCAGAATCTCTTGGGTTGCGGGAACCGGTCCACACTAAGATCCTTTACGGCTCTGAGTCTTTGCGTTGAAACTTCGTTCGTCAATTGAGTCCTCCATGCCAACTGCAGCGTCCGCACTCCTGCCACAGCTTCTCGACGACCGCATCCTCATTCTCGATGGAGCGATGGGGACGATGGTCCAGCGTTTCAAGTTGCAAGAGGCGGATTTTCGGGGCGAGCGGTTTCGCGGGCATTCGAAAGATCTCCAGGGGTTCAATGACATTCTGGTGCTGACGAAACCGGAAGTCATCGAGTCGATCCATCGTGACTACTTCGCAGCCGGCGCGGACATCGTCGAGACGAACACGTTCAACGCGCAATCGGTCTCGATGGCGAACTACGCCCTGAGTGAGTTCGCTTACGAACTCAACAAGACAGCGGCCGAATTGGCCAAGCGAGTCGCGAATGAGTTTAATGACCGTTCGCCGCACAAGTCGCGCTTCGTCGCCGGCAGCATCGGGCCGATGGACAAGGCGTTGTCGTATGCCTTTGACGAAAACGACTCCAGCAAACGCATGGTCACTTGGGATGAAGTCGTCGCCGCGTACACCGAGCAAGTTCGCGGCCTCGTGGACGGTGGCGTCGATCTGCTGTTGCCGGAGACGTCATTTGATACGCTCAATATGAAGGCGTGTTTGTTCGCGATCTCACGGTTCTTTGAGCAGACCGGCCAGTCATTGCCGGTCATGGTCTCGGCTACGGTCTTTGAACAAGGTGGCGGATCGACGCTGTACGGCCAATCGATTGAGGCGTTCTGGACGGCAGTCTCACACTTCCCGATGTTGAGCATCGGGTTCAACTGCGCCGTCGGGCCGGAGAAGATGCGGCCGTGGATCGAAGAGCTTTCGGGCATCGCTCCCAAACCTGTGTCGTGCTATCCGAACGCCGGTCTGCCGAACGCACTGGGCGAGTTCGACATGACGCCCGACACGATGGGTCGCCTGGTCGGTGAGTTCGCCGAGAACGGCTGGGTCAACATCGTCGGCGGTTGCTGTGGCAGCACGCCCCCGCACATCGCGGCGATCGCCGACGCGGTCAAGTCGCTGAAGCCGCGCCGCGTGCCAAGACGGGTTCCGGTCGTAGCCTACAAGCCCGACGCGCCAGCGAGTGATTCCGCGGTCGCCAACGAAGATCCCTCGCTGGCGCATCGGACTTGTATGAAAGACATCCCTGTCCTCCCGCGTTACACCGCATTCTCTGGCCTGGAGCAGCAGACGATCCGCCCCGAAAGCACGTTCTTCATGGTCGGCGAGCGGACAAATGTCACCGGTTCTCGCAAGTTCGCGCGGTTGATTCGTGACGCCAATTACGACGAAGCCCTCAGCATCGCTCGGCAGCAGGTCGAGGGGGGCGCGAACATGATCGACGTCAATATGGACGAAGGTCTGCTCGACAGCGAAGCCGCGATGACGCGGTTCCTAAACATGGTCGTGCCGGAGCGGGACATCGCGCGCATGCCGATCATGGTCGATAGCTCGAAATGGTCGGTCATTGAAGCGGGGCTGAAATGCCTGCAAGGCAAAGGGGTCGTCAATTCGATCAGCTTGAAAGAAGGGGAGGAAAAATTTCTCGCCCAAGCGCGGCTCGTGCGGCAGTACGGAGCGGCCGTGATCGTGATGGCCTTCGACGAGTCCGGCCAGGCAGTGACCGCTGACCACAAAGTCGCGATCTGCCAGCGAGCCTACAAGCTGCTGACCGAAAACGTGGGGCAGGTTTCCAACCTGCCCGGCCATTCGGACGTGATCGACAAAGAGGAAGACAAGCAGAGCAGGTTGAAATCTGGCCCCACGACAAATTTCCCGCCGGAAGACATCATCTTTGATCCGAACATTCTGACGATCGGCACCGGCATGGAAGAACACGCGAACTACGCGGTCGAGTTCTTCGAGGCCGTGCGGCGCATCCATCAGGTCTGTCCCGGAGCAAAAACCTCCGGCGGCGTCAGTAACGTCAGCTTCTCGTTCCGCGGTAATGACGCTGTCCGAGAGGCGGTCAACGCGGTGTTCTTGTACCACGCGATCAATGCCGGTCTCGACATGGGCATCGTCAATGCCGGCCAACTCGCGGTCTATGAAGAGATCGACAAGGAACTGCTCGAACACGTCGAAGATGTCGTTCTCAATCGCCGTCCTGATGCGACCGAACGGCTCATCACGTTCTCCGAAACGCTCAAGACGAGCGATGGCCGTGAGACCCCTGATGCCGTCGAGTCTTGGCGGCTCGGAACCGTCGAAGACCGCCTCAAGCACGCAATGCTCAAAGGGGTCACCGACTACATTGATCAAGACACGGAAGAGGCCCGGCAAAAATATGGTCGTCCACTCAATGTCATTCAAGGTCCGCTGATGGCCGGCATGAGTGTTGTCGGCGAACTGTTCGGGGCCGGCAAAATGTTCCTGCCGCAAGTCGTGAAATCCGCCCGCGTGATGAAGAAGGCGGTCGCGTACCTCGAACCGTTCATGGAAGCGGAGAAGGCTGCCGAGCGAGTGAGCGGCACGGCGCTAGCCGCCGGTATTTCGCCGGGGAATATCGATACCGCGACACCGGTGGCTAGCGCTATTCCGCTCACAGATAGCGCCGCTCGCCAGAGCACACGCGGCACGATCATTCTCGCGACCGTGAAGGGCGACGTTCACGACATCGGCAAGAACATCGTCGGCGTCGTCCTGCGGTGCAATAACTTCGAGGTCATTGATCTCGGCGTGATGGTCCCCTGCGAGACGATCTTGCAATCTGCGCGCGAGCGGAATGCACAGATCATCGGGCTAAGCGGACTGATCACGCCGTCGCTTGACGAGATGGTTCACGTCGCACGCGAGATGAAGCGGCAAGGCTTTTCCATCCCGCTGTTGATCGGCGGCGCGACAACTTCGTCGAAGCACACGTCGGTGAAGATCTCGCCGGAGTACGATCAGACTGTCGTCCACGTGCTCGACGCTTCCCAGTCGGTGCCGGTCGTTGAGAACCTGCTGGACGCGACTCGCAAGCCCGACTTCGATCGAAAGAACGCCGCGACACAAGTCCGCGATCGAGCCAACTTCGCCGATCGCCAAGCGAGATCCCTTGTCCCGTACGCCGATGCGCTGACTCGCCGCTTTCAAACCGATTGGGCGACTGTCGACATCCCGACACCGGAATTCCTCGGCCTGAAAACGCTCGATGATTTCCCGCTGGAAGACCTCGTCCCGTTCATCGACTGGTCTCCGTTCTTTCAAACGTGGGAGCTGAAAGGCAAATACCCCACGATCTTCAATGATCCGACCGTCGGTACCGAAGCTAAAAAGGTGTACGACGACGCCCGCAAGCTGCTCGACCAGATCATCGCCAAGAAGTGGCTGACGGCTCGCGGAGTGTTCGGGTTTTGGACGGCCAATTCGATCGGCGATGACATTGTCGTGAAATCTGAAATTTCAAACCTCAAATCTCAGATCTCAAATTCCGAGTCTGAAATCTCAAATTTGAAATCTGAAATCACCAAGTTCCCGATGCTCCGCCAGCAATGGGAACGCAAAGGGCAAGCCGATTTCCGTTCGCTGGCCGACTATATCGCGCCGGCCAATTCCGGCCGCTCGGATTACCTCGGTGCGTTCGCCGTCACAACGGGTATCGGCTGCGATGAACTCTGCACGCGATTCGACAAGGACCACGACGACTATCACTCGATCATGTCGAAAGCCCTTGCCGATCGGCTGGCCGAAGCGTTTGCCGAATGTCTGCACAAGCAAGCGCGCGATGCGTGGGGCTACGGCCGGAGCGAGGGCCTGACGACCGGCGACCTCATCGACGAAAAGTACCGCGGCATCCGCCCGGCCTTCGGTTATCCGGCCTGTCCCGACCACACCTTGAAACGCCCGCTCTTCGATCTTCTGGAAGCCGAACAGCGAACCGGAATGCAACTGACCGAGAACTTTGCCATGCTCCCTGCCGCAAGCGTCAGTGGGCTGTACTTCGCTCATCCGCAGGCCCGGTACATTACAGTGGATCGAATCACGAAAGACCAAGTGGAAAGCTACGCCGCTCGTAAAGGCGTTCCGGTATCCGAGGTCGAACGCTGGCTGTCGCCGTACCTGGGGTATTGAAGAGGTGGGGTGGTGAGGAGATGGGGTGGTGAGGAGATGACACTTCTCCTCACCTCCTCACCTCCTCACCTCCCCGCCGGCTCTTCATCTTCCGGCACGATGACGAACGCATCGACCAACTCTGGCGGGCAGCGTTTGGGCGTGCGTTGTGGCCAACTGATGAAGGCCCAGTTGGTTTGAGCTTTCACCAGGACCGTGCTGTCGCTCGGTCGGACGACCAGGTACTTGCGCAGCGACGTAATTTTTCCAAAGTTGCTGACCCACGTCACGACTTTGACTTCGTCGCCGGCGAATGCCGGTTGCAGGTACTCGATCAGATGCGACCGCACGACGAAGACCGCTCCCGCCGCGCGGTAACGTTCGGTCGTCCAACCTTGTGCGGCCGAGTGCTCGACTGCCGCGTCTTGCAGCCAGCGCAGGTACTCGATGTTGTTGACGTGCCCTTGGCCGTCGATCTCTTGCGGTTGGACGGTGTGCGGAAACTCGAAGATCGCGGGCATAACGCCCCTCCCCCACCGACCCCGCGTCGGTGGTTAATTGCCTTGTCGCTACCTGTTCGGGAATGCCAGATCGGACTAATGTGACGAATGCGACCGATGGGAAAAAGCTTGAAATCAACCAGAAGTCTCATTTGTCGCATCAGTCCCACTTCTCTCGACCAACTTTTCAACGGACCTCAGCACCCATGACGACTGAAACCACACCGCAAGAATTCACCTTTCAGGCCGAAATCAAGCAACTGCTGCACCTGCTGTCGCACTCGCTGTATCAGAACCGCGAGATCGCGATTCGCGAACTGGTGTCGAATGCGTCGGACGCTCTCGACAAGTTTCGGCACCTGACGCTGATCAACAGCGAGATCAAAAATGACGAACCGCTGGAAGTCTCGCTGGAACCGAACGAGGCCGATCGCGTGCTGGTCATCCGCGACAACGGCATCGGCATGACACGCGATGAGTTGATCCGAAACCTGGGAACGATCGCTCACAGCGGCTCGCTCGAATTCCTCAAGAACGCGGCTCAACAATCGCCGAAGGGCGATGCGGATGCCGGCCATTCGTTGTCGCTGATCGGGCAGTTCGGAGTCGGCTTCTATTCGTCCTTCATGCTGGCGGACAAAGTCGAAGTTCTGAGCCGAAGCTATCAAGAGGACTCTGGCTGGAAGTGGGAGTCGGACGGCAGCGGGCGGTTCACCGTCGAACCTCACGACGGATTGACTCGCGGCACGCAGATTCGGTTGCACCTGAAGTCGGACCTGGACGAGTTCTCGAAGCCATGGCGTTTGACGAACGTTCTCAAGCAGTATTCGACCTTCGTGCCGTATCCCATCAAGCTGGCCGGCGAACTGGTCAATGAGCAGAAACCAATTTGGGTCGAGCCGAAAAGCAGCGTCACGGCCGAGCAATATCAAGCGTTCTTCGACCATCTGACTCACGGAGCGGGCGACAAGCCGCTGTGGCATTTGCACCTGACGAGTGACTCGCCGTTTCAATTCCATGCGATCTTGTATTGCCCGGACACGAACGTCGAACGCATGGGAATTGGCCGCGCCGAGCACGGATTGCAGTTGTGCGCCAAGCGGATTCTGGTGCAGCACAACTGTCGCGAACTGCTGCCTGAGTACCTGCGGTTCATGTACGGCCTCGTGGACTCGGCCGACTTACCGCTGAATGTGTCTCGCGAGGCGCTGCAAGACAACACCGTCTTCCGCAAGATCAAGAAGGTGCTGACGAAGAAAGTACTCTCTCAGTTGGAGACGCTCGCGGCCGATCAGCCTGCGGACTACCTGACGTTTTAC
>JAYVSP010000729.1:0-2951 GCA_043775215.1 Planctomyces sp.
TCGATTCTAATTGGCCCTGTTCGCTGTCCTAATCCGTGTTCAATCCGTGTTTCATCCGTGGCTTGGAAACTGGCCTCCCCGGAACACCGGAAGAGCCAATCGTTAATCATCAATCGTGCTCATCAAATTGCGATTCAAGCACTCGGAAGATAACAACTCAGAAATCCGCGATGGTTTCGTGTCCCTCTCTGGTTGCCAGTCCTCGAAACACACCGCCGTCGATACTGTCTCCCACGAACCTGACGTGAGCATCCCCCATCAAGAAGTGGACTCCGGACGGATGCCGGCTGCTGTAATCGTCGAAGTGCTTGGCCGGATGATTTGGGGTGTGATCGGCTGTCCCCAGGATGCGGAGTAAATGCTCTTTGCCGTTCGGAACAACGCCCATCCAGGTGGAATTCCACTGTGGCGTGACATCACGGTTGGTACGTCGTTCGCCGACCAGAAATGTGGTGCTGGTACCATCGACCAGATCGCGGAAGTTGATCCCTCGGTTGTGGAAAAAAACTCCATCGCCCGAGCAGGGAGTGCCAGGCGCGACCATTTCGCAATCGTCGATCTCCTTCGTGCCGAACGAACCGATGTAATTCGCGGACGGCAATTGCATGATCAACGCATTGGTCGTTTCGTGAACGATCGGCCAAAGTTCATCGGAACTGTCTGACGGGCAACGGAAAACTGACAGCGGTTTCACCGCGGCCGCATTCGACGGGTCCGAGATGAACGTGTTGAAGTTGATCGTGTCCCAGAGCGGAGCGTTTTCCAATTCAGGCAAGAGGTGCGATGCCCAACCCCAGCCGTTGTTGCCGTGAATGTCGGGAGCGCCAGCGGTCACCCCAATCCAACCCGGAGGAAACATGTTGCTGTTTTCGTGGTAAGTGTGCAGCGCGAGGCCAAGCTGCTTGAGATTGTTCTGGCACTGTGCTCGCCGAGCCGCCTCGCGCGCCTGTTGGACGGCGGGCAACAATAGTGCGACCAAGATCCCGATGATGGCGATGACAACCAGCAATTCAATCAACGTAAAGCCGCGCGGTGGCGAAGTGTGGGCGCGAGAACTTGGTGGAAAGCAGGTTGCGGAATTCATGATCAAGGACTCCTCGCTCGGAATGAACTCAGTCAAGGCTCGTATTAGTCTCGCGACCGGCCTTGGTCGTCAATGCTTGGAAGACGATCTTCGAAATCGTCTGACCGACAAACCGCACGCGGCCGTCGCCCATCAGAAAATGAACTCCCTGCGGATGCGCGCTGCTGAAGTCGTCAATGTGCGCGGCGGCGTCATTCGGTGTGTGATCCGAGACCGCCAAAATCCGCACGAATGCCTCTTCGCCCGCCGGTATGACTCCCAGCCAGGTGGAATGCCATTCGGGCGAGGCCGTCATATTGGTGCGGTGTTCGCCCACGAAAAGCGTGTTGCTCAACCCATCCACGACGTCGGCAAAGCGTGTTGGTTTGTTGTGACCGAAGACACCATTGCCGAGATAGAGAGTTCCCGGTGGCGTTGACGAAACGCTGTCGAGGTCCGTGGTGCCAAAGCTTCCCACGTAGTTCGCAGTGGGAAGCGTCACGATCGAAGCGCCAGTCGTCTTATTATTGAGTGTCCAGACATCTGGCGAAGAGTCGGACGGGCAGCGAAAGACCGGCAGAGCTTTGTCGCGAATGGGCACATTCGAGGCATGATCGACCGTCGCTTTGAAATTGATCTGCCAATGCAATGACTTTTGATCCAATTGTGGCAGTAAGTGAGACGCCCAACCCCATCCAGTCGGCCCGTTGGCATCCGGTACGCCGCCCGTGACTCCCAACCAGCCGGGAGGGAGACATTTGGCATTTTCGTGGTAGCTATGAAGAGCAATACCGATCTGCTTGAGGTTGCCTAGGCACTGAGACTTGCGAGCCGCTTCGCGAGCCTGCTGTACCGCGGGCAGCAGCAGCGAAATCAGAATTGCAATAATGGCGATGACGACGAGTAACTCAATCAACGTGAAACCGCGCGAGCGCGGAGAAGCACCGTTTGTGGAATTCATGACAAAAGATTCCTCAGGGCAAAAAGGGAAAAACAGCACCGAGCGACGCCGCGATCAACAGCGCGTGGCTGCGAAACTGAAAAGCAGTTGATCGGACCTGGCGCAGCCAAGATCCGTCCAACAATCGAGACGATGACAGCAAGACACCTGCCTCGAGTCTGTCACTCGGTCGGCAGAGGCTGATTCACAATGATCAGCAAGACGTCTCGAAACCCTGAGGGGGAGCGCGCGGGGATGCGGCGTAGATCGCAGGCGGCAATTCGCACTGCGGCTCGCAGGCCGCTTCGGCGGAGACCACACGAATCGGTGTACTCACAACCGTCACATTTGGCGGAGCGGCGTGGGGTAGTCCCAAGAATTGGCACAACAAGCAATCATCGTCGCGACACGGAAGCGGGCATTTCGCAGGAGCTGACGAAGGATGTAAATGCTCCTGGCCACGGGCATGTGTGTGACAATGGCCGTGTTGATGTGCATGTCCGCAGCCGTGTGAGTGCGAATGACCGTGCGTCAGAGACACGCACTCAACCGCCAGTTTCGGAGCGCAATAATCATGCTCGTGACGATGGCTTAGGGCCAACGTCATCCCAGCAATGAGCCAAACGGCCCAAGCGGTGACCACACAGCGGCGCAACGGAAGATGGTACATAGATGCCACAGAAAGGCCGAACGAGAAAACGGTGGTCACAATACGGCAAACGGCGCCGATTGTGACGGATCGTTTTCCCGGCGGGCCAGATTCTGGCGGGCTATCGTTTAACGAGCAATCGCAGTCCGTGAAATTCTCACGAAGATCGTGTGTTCGTACTCGTAAGGCTGGGGCTCTGTTCGGGCGATGCAAAGTTGATATTGGAGGGATCTGGTGTAGGCCGAAAACGAGTGTGTTTTGTTTCGCGGCCTTGCCCCAACGGGGCGAGACTCGATAGC
>JAYVSP010000730.1:0-8612 GCA_043775215.1 Planctomyces sp.
TCGATTCTAATTGGCCCTGTTCGCTGTCCTAATCCGTGTTCAATCCGTGTTTCATCCGTGGCTTGGAAACTGGCCTCCCCGGAACACCGGAAGAGCCAACTTCTTTTACCGTCGAGCCAGCACCCGCATCGCCCCAGGTATCAAGGTACAACTCGACCGCCTCGGTGAGGTTTTTTCTCGTGACCTCGCCTTCCACCTATTTTCGCACCGCGAATAATTGCCAAGCGACGTAAACTAACTTACCTTGATGACGCCGCTTCAATTCCGGTGCCCAGTTGTCGAGCTCTCGGCGGTCGCGTTCAGACATCGACTCGTATTCGCGCATGCCTTGGGGAAACTTGGTCGGATCGCCAAGCACGCCGTTTTCTCGGAGCCAGGCGAAGCGCGACGGTGTGACAAAGTCCGAATAGCCATACGTCATGCGATACCGCAACAGTTCCTGCCAATTGACGAGCACATGCGTGACTCCGTGTGACTCAAACTTCCGCTTCACGTCTTCTATCGAACGCAATGGCCACTCGCCGTCGGGCACGTCCCCCGCAGGTCGCTCGGCCAGCCAGTCCCGGAAGATTGGTTGGTCGAATACCGTGTTGTAGATCACTCGCGGCCGAGCATCGAACACTTGCGCTTCACCGACACATAGCACCGTCGCATTGACTGGCAACTTGTTGGCGTCGTGCAGTTGATTGAGGAAGTGAATTCCTTCGGCGGTGCTTTCGGCGCCGTCGCGGGCCTTGTCGAGATCGGACAAATAAGCACTGAACCCGCACAACGGAGTTGTGATGAAACCTAGATTGAACAGCACGCTCAATCCAAGCAAGGCACCGCTCGCCCAACGCCACAGTTTGCGTTCGCACCACTTGATTCCCACCGCCGCCAGCAAGGCCACGACTGGAATCAGCGGTACCCAAAAGCGGTCGATGCGGTGCGTCAGTAGCCACCACTGCGCGAACAAGTACGCGACATACAGTGAGAGCCAGCGGATGAGATGAGTTTGGAATTTGGAATTTGGAATTTGGATTTGTGAGATCATCGTGCCGTATGCCCAAGCCAGCGGCGCGAAGGCAAACAGCAGCGGGCTGAGCCAGTCGGCCTTTGCCGTGACGTCGATGAACTTCTCGGCGAGGTCACTCACCGCATACGTCGACGGACTATGACCCGCTCGCCACTTCGCGTGGGAAGCGGCATCCCAATCTCGCCCGCCGAACAAACCATACGCCAGCGGATATACGGGATTGCCCGTCTCGACAATGTTCTTCAGTAGCCATGGCCCAATTGCGATTGTGACGCCGACACCGAAAGCGAGAAGCGCTTTCAGAACGGACGGAGTAGGGTGTTCAAGATTCAAAATTGGCGGCGTCATATCGCTTGCGCCGCTTACCGAATCGTCGCCGCCCATTTTGAGATTTGAACGCCCGGCCCCTCTCCGATACGCACAGATCGTGACGACTGCACCCAGCGGAATCACTACCGACACCAGTCCGGGATACTTGCAGGCCATCGCGCTGCCGGCCAACAGACCCGCGACGACGAACAGCCGCCAAGACACCAGCTCGATCGCCAGCAGCACCGCGAACAGCGCGAGAAACAAATAGCACGACAATGCGCCCTCAACATATGCGATGATCGCCAAGCGGTACGTCCACGGCGTCGTGAGAAAAATCGTTGCGGCCAGCCAGCCGACCGCGTTTCCAAACCACCGTCGCCCTGCGCAGAACAACGCCAACCCCGCCAGCGGAGCAAACCCCATCAGCACCGCCTGGCCCGCCAATGCGCCGCGATACCAGTCCTGACGCAAGACCATGCCCAGCAGGCAAAGCATCTCGGTCAAAAATGGAAAGTTCGTGTAGACGTTGTGTTCCAGAAACGTGATTCGGCCGTTGAGGAAATACTCTTTCGGCCCGGTCAGGTGATACGCCTTGACGTCGAAGTCGGTCGGCGGCAGCAGAGATCCGAGCAACATGGCCAGCAGGAACAGCGCGATCGCCACAGAAGCCAGACTCTTGCAGATCAGGTCGTAAGGAATCTGCTCGCCGCGCGTCAGCACACCAATCAGAGCGTTCCGCCAATCCTGACCCTGCTGGCGAGCGGAGGACGTCAGCTCCGAATGTCCGACATCCATCGGCCGATCAGATCTTCGCAGCGCGAGTTCACTGGCGATCGCCGCAGCCAACACGCCTCCGAGCACGAACGGCGACAACCAACCGACCAAACCGCATCCGAGCGTTAGCAGCGACACGGCGGAGAGGCCAACTCCCCAGGCACACACACATCGCTCGGTCGAACGCGGCGCAAGTGGGATTCGCAACGCACGCAAAGCGAGGCAGCCGACCGCCCAACTCCCCAGCCAGATCGCGGCGGCGACGGCGATCAGATCGAACCGCTGAATTAGATTGGCCCAACTCGTCGGCGAGGTGACATTCGCCGGCGTGACCATGTTCGACCACAGAATATCCGGCAACTCCAACCAGACGTCTGTCCGCTTCGTCGCCGGATTGCTGTTGGGCAGCGTGAAGCTGAAAAAGAAAACGGCGTAGCCAATCAACCACGCCACGGCGAGCCAGACTATCTTGTTACGACGTCCCTGCGGATCGGTTCGGGATTCATCAGTCCGGTCTGGCATAAAAGCTTGGCCGACATCAACTCGATTTCGGTCGCACTTCAAACGTCAACTTCGACCGAAAAAAGCAGACGTCGAATTCCAAAAAGAAGTTTGCTTGGCCGAGGATTAACGGCACGGAATCGGACTTTGCCCACGCAAATGCTAACCGAACTGGAGCGAAGTCTGCCACAGTTGCCATGACCACCAATCCTCGTGCTTCGACATGGCCCAACTTGCCCCCAAGCGTGATCGTTCTCGACTGACGATGCCAATCGGCTCCTAATTGAACTCCCAGATCGTAGGGAAGCACATTCGTCATTGCCCCGCTGTCAACCAGTGCCATCGCGGAAATCTGGTGTGACGAAATCGCCAACTCGATTGGCATGAATGGCCGAAAGTCTGACTCCGCTGGCGTTGGTTCGCTGGAGACGTACGGGAATTGAGCCCCAGGTCGCTTCATTTCGGCGTTTCCACTTTACGTAGCATGTCAAGTAGGACTGCGGCTGCCTCATGTGAATCATCGAATGGGGACCAGACGATCTGTGGTGAGCTGCTAATCAAATCCAACTCAGGATCACAGCCACCATTCGCCAATTCCTCCGCCAAAAATTCCGCCAAGCGCTGCTTATCGGCGCGAGGTAACGTTTGCACCATTGGAACGAGTTCGGCTAACGACATGTTGAACTCCTCAAACGATCTGCCGCGTTACTTCGGCAGCAGCGACACCAAATCGGGATGCGGACGGGGGATGACGTCGGCCATGATCAGCTTGCCTCCCAATCGTTCGACGGTCGCTTTGCCGGTTTCGATCGCGGTCTGTACGGCGGCGATGTCACCTCGGACCATGATCGTGATGTATGCGGCTCCGATTTTTTCTTTGCCGGCCAGCGTCACGTTCGACGCCTTCAGCATGTCGTCGGTCGCGTGCAGCGCGGCCACTAAACCTTGAGTTTCCAGCAATCCAACAGCTTCAGTATTCATAACACCCTCTTTGGGAACGCGAGAATCATACAAACCCAACAACGGACTAAAAACCGGCGCCGCATTGACCAAGCTCAGCGTCTCTTCCAATGGAGCCGGTAGAATCGAGACCGTGCATTGACTGCCCATTCGCCGAGCCACCTCGGCTCCGCATTCGGCGGCGGCCATGATGGCTCCGGTCTCGCCAATTAACTTCAGACACTGCTGCGGCCCGTCGGTACTTTCGATCCCGACGATCCGCACTCCGGCCGTCTTCACGCACGCATCCGCCACCATGAATGTCGGTGCCAGATTATGCACTTCCAGTAGAGCCAGACTGAGTCGTTCCGCCATGATGCCTCTCAAGAACGTCATTTTTCACCACCGACACGGGGTCGGTCGGGCAGGGAAGACTAACCGATCCTGCTGTTTCACCAACAGAGCAATCACCGACGACAAATTTGGCCGCCTTCAGCTAGCATCTCGCCTGTTCGTTCCAACCGGCCTCGTTCCCGACCGATCTACTTTCAATGCCACCGACCTCCGAAACAACCATGCGAATGGCGCTCGACCCGGTGTGGTCGTGGGCCGTCTCCATTTTGGTGGTAGTCGGGTTGCTGGTGTTTGTCTTGCTGACGTATCCGCGGCGAGTGCGCCACCTGCCGAGCGTTTGGCGGCGAACATTGCTGACGTTGCGATTAGCCACCGCGCTGATCCTGGCATTGGGGATTTTGCGGCCGGAGTTGCAGTGGTCGAGAATCCATCGCAAGGCGGCAAAGTTAGAGGTGCTTGGCGATCGCAGCCGCAGCATGCAAACGCCCGATGGCCCGGCGAATGCAAAGCGGCGCGACCTGTTGCTCAAAACGCTGCAAGACGCAGAACCGATCGTCGAGACATTGCGCAAGGAAATGGAGGTCCGCTATCAGGACTTTGACCGCGAGGCTCACGCGGTCGAGAAGCCCGATCCGACGGCACCCGGCGAGCAATCAGCAATCGGCTTTGTGCTCGAGTCCATCTTGCGTGACGCTCAAGCGCAGGGCGTGTCGGGAATCATCCTGCATACCGACGGAGCTTGGCGCGCATTGCCGCCTTACGACGTAGACCCGCGAGCAGTCGCGCGGCGACTCGGTGAATTACAGATACCGATCTTTCCAATCGCATACGGCACGACGACGGTCTCCGACACGTCTCTGGACCTGATTGTCGAAGACTTGCTCGTAGACCCGTTCGCGTTCGTCAAGAAGACGGTGCCGCTGCGCGCGAAACTGCGAGTGCTCGGCGCGGCTGGCCGTAAGCTGACCGTGCGATTACTGGTCGAAGACCCGAAGACGCGCAACGGCCTCAAGAGCGGCGAGCTGAAAGTCCCGCCCGCATCGAAGAACGCTCAGCCCGTCGTGTTCATCGAGCCGACTCGCAACGCCGATGTCATTCCGGTCGAGCTGTCGTACGTCCCGGACCTGCCGGGGGAGTTTAAGATCGCCGTCGAGGTCGTGGCTCTCGAAGGCGAGATCAAGACGACCAACAACCGCCGCGAAACGCTGCTGACGGTGCGGCGCGGCGGCATCAACATCGCCTGTTTCGATACCCGTTACGGCGAACAAAAATGGCTGCGGTTGCTCAACTCCACCGATCAGATTCAGCTCGACTGGCAGCCGATCAGCAGCGGCAAGCAACGCGAACTGAATGACATCGACCCGGAGATGTTCCAACGCGGACGCTACGACGTGTACATGATCGGCGACGTTCCCGCCAAGGTGTTCGGCCCGGAGGTGCTCAAGCAACTTGCCGCGCGTGTTGACGAGGGGGCCGGTCTGCTGATGATCGGCGGCCCGCACAGCTTCGGAGCGGGCGGTTACGCTGACACTCCGCTCGCCGACTTGCTTCCCGTCGCGATGAACAAGAATGAGACGGTTCCCGAAGACGACATCGACCCATCGCTACGACACGCGGAAGAGCTGGCGATGATTCCAACCTCGAAGGGGCTGAGCCATTACGTGATGCGGATTGAATCGCCGGACAAGAATCTTGCTGCGTGGCGCGCGCTGCCGCCTCTGGACGGAGCGAACAAGGTGCGGCCGAAGAACGATTTCGTGGAAATCTTGGCAACGTCACCCGAAGGCATCCCGCTGTTGTTGGCCAACGATGTCGGCAAAGCACGGGTGATGGCTTTCGCCGGTAACACCACGTGGCGTTGGGTTTTGCATGGGCAGCGAGCGGCTCATCAACGCTTCTGGCGACAGATGATCTTCTGGCTGGCTCGGAAAGAAGACGACCTCGGCCAGACTGTCTGGGTGCGTATTGACCCGCGCAATTATCTGCCGGGCGCGCCGGTCAAACTGACGTTCGGTGCTCGCAGCCCGGACGGCGTTCCCATCACGGATGCCGAGTTTGAAGTGACCGTGACGAACCCGAAGGGCGAACGCGAAAAGAAACTTCCGGCCCAGCGTCAGGGGAACGAATCCTCGGCCGACTTCCGCCAAACGGAACTCGCAGGCGACTACTGGGTCAGCGTGTCGGCGTTCACGAAAGGTGGCCAGTCGATCGGCAATGCCAGCTCGCGATTCTTGGTCGATGAACGCGACTTGGAACTCGACAACCCGGCTGCCGATCACGCACTACTGGCCGATCTCGCCAGCCTGACTGGTGGCAACGTCTTCACACCGGAACAGCACCGCGCATTTCTCGAACGGCTGCAAAAAGAGGGACTGGTCCGCCGCGAGGAGACGGAAGTGACTCGCGTCACACTGTGGGACAACTGGCCGTTCCTAATCGTCTTCGTCACCCTGCTGGCGACGGAATGGACTGTGAGAAAACTGCGCGGGCTCGTGTGAATTGCTCGCACTGTGTGAAACTCAGTTCGATCGCATGACTGACGGCGATCGCGACGACTGCGACAGCGACTCCGCTGAGGACGTCGGCAAAATAGTGCCACCCGGTGGTCAACGTGCTGGCGATGACCGCTAGATTCAGCAACAGGCTCGGAGCGAATAGCCAGTTGTTGCGGCGAAAAGCATAAGCCAGCAACAAGGCCCAGGTCGTGTGGAACGACGGAAACGTGATCAGTCCTTCCGCGTTTCGCCAGGTGATGAGCGTTTGCTCGCCGCAGCGCAGCGCGCGAAAATGATCAAGGTAACTCACTTGATCGGGGGCAGGTTCGTAGCCGTATCCCGAGAACGGTCCGGCAGCCGGCCAGATTGCAAACACGGCCAGTACCAGCAGCGAACTCAGAACAAACTGCCGCACAAAGCCTTCGAGCTCGCGGCGCTGATTGCCGAAACCGAGCACAGCGATGACCAGTGCGGTCTGCGGCAGCATCGTGTTGTACGCGACGAATAATGTTCGCTCGACTGCGGGATGCAGGTGGGTCCAGGCAACAATGGACGGCAGATGCACTCCGCAGGCCGCGTCGAATGACATCATCTGTTCGTCGATCAGCGGCCGGCCGACAGCACAGACGGCATACATCAGTGTTGTGCAGCAGGTCGTGTAGGCGACGAGCTGCATCAACACGGCTACGATCGTGACGAACTGCTCGTCCTGTTTTCGGCGATAGAACTCGGCTATCAATCCCAAGCCGCCGACAATCGCGCACGGCATGACGAAGTCCACCGCGGGAAATGACAGCCCCAAACAGTTCGCAAGCGGGGAGACGCTTGCGCCCGTCAGCGCGATCAGCAGCAGATTGAGCCGGGTGTGGTGAGACATCTCCTAAAAGTAGTGCAAAGACCCGTGAACCACTGGGGCAAGCCCAGCGGGGCGATGAGGACCGCGATTCGCAAGTCAGGTCGTGACGGTTGCGTCGGTCGCACGGCTCAGCAAGAGCCCCCTTGATGGCGGCTGCTGGCTGTGAACCAGCCACCCACCGATTTCCCGCTGGGCGGAGCCGACGCCGCGCAGGAGGGTGCATTGGGAGGGAGTGCCGTCACGAAGACCGAATAAAACGGATGCCCGCTCGACCAGCGCTCGCCCCTCAATTCTTTGAGTACAGTCGTGTTCGCGAGAAATTCAGCCGACTGGCTCTGGCGCGACGATGCCGATGCAAACGAACTCTGTTGCGCCGCATGACACCACTCGCTTCCTCACCAATCACAGGAATTTTCGCCCCCGCTAATCGTCCCCAACCATCCCCAGATCCCGTAGCAACTCCCGACGCTGTGAGGATCAGGGCGCGCTGTCGTGAGATTGCGAGTGTCGATGTTCTCATTGACGAACCGGACTGTGCCATCGCCCATCAACACCAGACAGCCCCCTTGATGCCGACTGCTGGCGGTGAACCATCCACCCACCGATTTCCCGCTGGGCGGAGCCGACGCCGCGCAGGATGGTCCGTTGGGAGGCAGTGCGGTGACGAAGACAGAATAAAACGGATGCCCGCTCGACCACCGTTCGCCCCTCAATTCTTTGAGCACAGTTGTGGTCGCGAGAAATTCACCCTTGGCAGTCATCGCGAGACAATCCGCCGGACTGGTCGTGGGAACGGCGGCCACTCGCCCCAGAATGTCTTGCGGACGACCCGGAGACCCGAGATCACGCTCGGCCATGAAAGCCGTGTTGCTTGTACCATCATGAATGTCCTGAACTCTTCGGCATTGTCGCCAACCGAAAGCACCGCGAGTCAGTTCCTGGTTTGGGAATTCCTCCACGCCACTGTCGAAGTCGATCTGATCACCGGCGCAAAAGACGTAGCTCAAATGCTGTTGGCCATCCACTTGGGGCGACACTGTCGACGACGGGCACAGGAACACTTCAAACTCGCCGGTTGGTTTGGGAGAGAGCGCGAGGTGCATGGGATCGCCACCTTGACCGGGAGTGGCGGCGATCTGCCGCCACAGCGGGTCCATCCCTAAGAACGGCAAGAGCATCACCGCACCCGATAACCGCTCGCCATTTTCCAACATGCCGCCCGCATAAGGCGGAAAGCACTTGTGCGTGTCGTGATAGTTGTGCAGTGCCAAGCCCCACTGCTTGAGGTTGTTCTTGCACTGCATGCGTCGCGCCGCATGGATTCGCGGCTGCAACGCCCAAATGCCCAGCCCAAAAACGAACAGGA
>JAYVSP010000731.1:0-4871 GCA_043775215.1 Planctomyces sp.
CAGCACCGCCTTTGATCGCGGCGAAGCAGCTTTTTTGGATTGATGAATGTATCGCGCAAGAAAAGCGGCTTCGCCGCAAACCAAAGCGGTGCTGACACACCGCACTCCAAAGGAACGGAATGGTGTCCTACGCGAACCGGATCGGCTCGCCATGATAGATATGGTGCGGGCGATCAACTTCGTCTTTCCAGGCGGCTGTGTCGGGAATTCCCAAGGCATGATAGATCGTGCCCGCAAGGTTCTCAGGAAGTTGAGCATCGGAGGCCGGGTAGGCTCCGTGCTTGTCCGAGACTCCGACCACGACGCCTCCTCGGATGCCACCGCCGGCGATGAAGACGGATTGGACCGCTCCCCAGTGATCGCGGCCGACCATTTTGCTCTGTCCGCCACCAGCGTTGATTCGCGGAGTGCGACCCATCTCGCCGCACATCACGATCAGTGTCTCATCCAGCAGTCCCAGTGTTTGAAGGTCATCCAGCAATGCCGAGAGGCCACGGTCAGTGGGAGGCAACAGGCAATCTCGCAGCAATGGAAAATTGTTTTCGTGCGTGTCCCACGATTCGTTGTTGCCGAGGTTCACTTGGATCAGATTCACTCCCGCTTGCACCAGTTGCCGAGCCATCAGCAGCGACCAGCCGAAGGCATTGCGTCCGTATCGATCGAGCGTTTGTGGATCAGCGTTGTGGACATCGAACGCATTCTGCACTTTGGCGTCGGTCAGCAACGAGATCGCGGATTGGCGATGTCGATCAAACGACTCGATTGACGCAGCTTTCTCCAAATCGTGACGCTGCTTGTCGAGCATGTTTCGTAAGCTGTCGCGATCCGCGAGTCGTGAGCGGTTCAGCCCCTGTGGCAAGCTGAGGTTCGGCGACTGAAATGTCAGATTCGGATTTCGCTCGCGGCCTCGGACAAAGTGAAATTCATACTCCGGATACGCTCCATACGATTTGGCGTTGTAGGGCGAGGCCTCGATGAACCACGGATCGCGGTGGCTGCCCATCAATCCGCCAAACTGACCGGGAAGCACTCGTCCCGTGTTGTGAATCAGCCTTTCGGGGAGCACGATGGCTGGCGGCAGGTTGTTGTTTCGTCGCGGCAGCACGTTCCCAACCACCGCGGCGATGGATGGCCAATCGGTCGATTGCGGTTTGCTGGGGTTGTAGCCCACCGGCATCGGGGTACGCCCGGTAAGAATGGACGTGTGCCCTTGCGAGTGCTCGTTGTACGGCGTCGTCAGCGAGCGAATCAGGCTCCACTTGTCGCTGCGAGCCGCCAGCATCGGCAGGTGCTCACAAATCTGCACGCCCGACGTGCGCGTCGCAATCGGCGAGAATTCACCACGAATCCCCGCAGGCGCGTCCGGCTTCGGATCGAAGCTGTCGTGCTGAGCCAGCCCGCCGGAAAGAAACACAAAGATGACTGACTTCGCGCTGCCACCGCTCGGCGTCGTCAACTTTCCGTCGGCGGCACGCAATGCGGCGACGTGATTCATCCCCAACCCGAGGAGGCTGATGCTTCCCGCTTGAATCGCCGTCCGTCGCGAGATGCTTTCATGGGTGAGATCGCTTTTCATGGGCATGATCCCTCGTAGTGCCGCTGGTTGCTGCGGCAACACTCCGTCCCAGCGAGTTCGCCCAAACCAGACCAAGACCGCTCAATCCGCTGCGGGTCAGGAACTCACGACGTCCTTGTGATGTGGTTGGCGACGTAACCATGCGGCAGTCTCTGTGAGCAAGTGACCGAAAATAGCGGGGCACGGGGCAAGTCGAAATCGGCGGGCAGTCTACTCATCGATAAGGCTCATTCGGTAATCCAGGGAAGTCACTTCGGGGAGTATTTTTTGCCACAGATGAAACACGGATTGAACACGGATCAGGACATGAGGCAGGGAATTGGAGAAGAAGCGGCGGACGGGAATTCCCGACAACCGTTTTTGCCACGGATAAAAGCACGGACCAAGCCAGAGGTTAGAAACCGTTACGCACCCTCGTTCCGTGACCTCACTCGATTCTTCTTGGCCTTGTTCGCTGTCCTGATCCGTGTTCAATCCGTGTTTCATCCGTGGCTTTGAAACTTGCCTCCCCCGGAACACTGGAAGAGCCTTGATCTATTCCACGTCTACCGCACTTCCAGAGTGAACTCCGGGTGTCCGAGTTCATCCGTTTCGCGAGTCAAGCGAAACGATTGACCGAACACTGCCGACTTCATCCAACCGTCCACTTTGCGAGTCGCCGAATAACTACGGCTCGTGTGGCGGAAGATCTCGAACTCCAAAGACTCGTCGCGAACATCAACCAGCCAGTACTCGCGAACGCCGGCCTGCCAATACAGTTCCTTGAGCAACTCGGTGTCCTTTTCCACCGAACTGTCGCTGACAACTTCCAACACCATGTCCGGCGAGCCTTCTATCTCGACATATCCAGAACGCGCCCCTTCGATCAACCTCACACGACCTTCGCGAAAGCTCTCTTGGGAAATGAATGTGCCGTCCGGATTTCCGGACAAGTCCGCAACCTCACTGGAAACCAAGATGCCGTCAGGAAAGAACTTCCCCAGACGTTTGCGTTTCGAGAGCGGACCAAGGACTTGATAGAACTCCTGCTTTAACCAGCCATGCGAGAAGATCTGTTCCTTGCTCATGTCGACCCACACATCTCCCGCCAAGAAAAACACGGGGATACCTTCGGGTGCATCGTCGGACATGGCCCAACGGCGAAAAGACTTCAGATCACAAACCCAAGGTGGGATATGGACCGCTTCGTCGTCAACGCAAATGGTGTTCATGGGCTGAGATTCAAGGGGACGATGATTCAAAACGGCGACACGAGACGTGAGGCGAAGTTTGATAACTACACTCAGAAGCGTCCGGCTAACTTTTTTTGAGACACGACTAATTTCGATTTGTGATTCAGGTTGCGTCGAAAAATGTGCGCGCACGATTTCAGAACGCACCAACTGAAACTAATGAACGCATAATCGCTTGCTGAAACATGACTGCGTTGCTCCTTCGAGAAATCGACGATGTTCTTACCAAGCTGAGTATCCGACATTCAGTTGGAGCTTGCAAAAATGCCTTGTCAAGCGATGGCGTGGTAGTGCAAAAACACCGCAGGAATCTGATGGTTTTCAGCGATTCTCTCCCGAATTGTTCGTGATACATCCGTAAGTCAGTTCAGAGAAACAACTTTTATCCGGACAGTTCTGAACTACACTAATTCGTGCATCGGCTGGATGCCGTCATCGACGAGGTATTGTGGGACGCCCGCTCCGTCGAAGATGCGGACTTGGCCGACATCAAGGCCGGCACATTTGTAGAGCGTCGCGAAAACTTCTTGGAATTTGACCGGCCGCTCGACAGCGTGTTCGCCGAAGCGGTTCGTGCGGCCAATGACTTGGCCGGTCTTCATACCACCACCGGCGAGCATCGCACACGACACCTGCGGCCAGTGATCGCGCGAGTTGTTGTTGTTGATCTTCGGAGTGCGGCCGAATTCGCCCCAGACGACGACGGAGACGTCGTTGTCCATGCCTCGCTCGTGCAGATCGGTGACCAGTGCGGACAAGCCTTGATCGAGCAGCGGGAATTCTTCGCGAGACATCGGGAAATTCATGCCATCGCTGCCGTGCCAATCCCAGCGGCTGTAGTTGAGCGACACGTACCGAGCACCCGCTTCGACCAGTCGCCGAGCGACACAGAAGTTTTCGATCATTCGCGGTGCGCCGTCGCGGATGAATTTCTCGTCGCTCTTGCCGTACCGCGCCAAGACGCGCGGGTCTTCTTTCGACAGGTCGAGAGCTTCGGCCAACTTCGACGTCGTCAGGATGCCGAGCGCCTGCCGCGTGTAGACGTCAATGCTCTCCATCACCCCTTTGCCGTCGGCCGATCGACGGAAGCCGTCGAACGCTTTCATCAGTTGGTTGCGATCTTGCAGGCGTTCCAGCGAGATACCTTGCAGCACCATTCCCTCGGGCGAACTGCGCGCTTTGCTTCCGAGCAAATTGAAGGGCGTGTGCGAGACACCCAAGAAGCCGCCGTCGCCTGGTTCACCCCAAGTGCGATTGCCGACCGTGTACATCAACGCCACGTTCGGTGGCACGGCGCCGTTCGTCGGGCCTTGCAGTTTGGAAATCCACGAACCGGCGGCGGGCCAACCTCCCGGCGGCCTGCGGGCGGATTTCCGGCGGCCGGTCATGCACTGATAGCCGTCGTGCAGGCCGTCCGCATCGGAGATCGACCGTACCGGGACGAACTTATCCATCATCTGCGCCATGCGTGGAAACAGCTCGCAGATTTCGACTCCGGGAACGTTGGTCGCAATCGGCTGAAACTCGCCCCGAATCTCGACCGGAGCATCTGGCTTCAAGTCCCACAAGTCGATGTGCGACGGCCCGCCGGGCATGTAGATGTTGATGATCGCCTTGTGCGAAGAAACACTTTGCGAGGAAGCGGTTCGTGCCGCTGCTTCGGCTCGCAGAACGTGCGGCAACGCGAGGCCACCCATCGCGAAACCACCGATCGTCAGAAACGACCGTCGCGAGAGGCTGTCACAAAAGCTCCTTCCCGGGTTTACCGGGTGGCTCAAGTCACGTCCCAGAATTGTCAGCATGTGCAGGCTCCGTCATGGAGTGTCGAGGCGGGATGAGGCAGGTCGAACGCGGGACGCATCTGATTTATCTTCATCGGTTGCAACTGATGCGTTGGTGAGATTGGACGGTCGCCAGCCCTGCCTGTCAATCAGGAAACCTCCGCCCGCCGCACACGGACCGCATGACCCGACCGGCAAAGTGATTGCAGATTGATGAGCGACGATTGCCGATTGTTGAAGTGGGATGGGTGCGGCAAATTTGCCTGGCCCACACTAACCCGA
>JAYVSP010000732.1:0-4209 GCA_043775215.1 Planctomyces sp.
AGGGCGTTGCCCTGGGCTTTCGAGTTGCGGCCCTTCAGGCCAAACCGCAAACGATCCGCTAAGGACCGGCGCATCAATAACTGTCGTAGCCGAAGTCGTGAGACTTCGGACCGAACTCTCACGAGTTCAGCTACCTCGGACAGTTATTGATTCGCCAACCCTAAGTGCCGCGCGAAGATCAAACTGAAAACCAATAAACGATCGAACCTACCGCACTTTCAAATATTTCCGAAGGAAAACACTCGATGTCAGAGACTGCAGAGCTTAGCAAGATCGAACATCTCAAGGCAGGCAGCCGGCAACTGCGCGGGACCATCGCGGAAGAACTGGCTCAGCCAAACGAGCCGTTCAGTGGTGATTCGGAAAACCTGCTCAAGAATCACGGCACTTACCAGCAAGAAAATCGCGATGGACGCGGAACGGGCGAGGGCAAGTCGTATGCCTGCATGGTCCGTAGCCGCGTTCCTGGCGGGAAAGTGACTGCCGAGCAATTCTTGTCGGAAATCGATTTGTGTGACCGGTTCGGCAACGGCACTCTGCGGATCACGACTCGGCAGGGCTTTCAGCATCACGGCGTGTTGAAGGACAACCTTCGTGAAACGATTCGCGAGATCAATCGCATCAAACTGACCACGTTGGCCGCGTGCGGTGATGTCAGCCGTAACGTCATGAGCTGCCCCGCCCCCATCTATTCGGATTCGATCCGTCGCGACAACCAGGTGCTGGCGGAGCGAATTGCCGAAATGCTCCGCCCACGGACATTGGCCTACTTCGAGATTTGGCTGCGCGACGAGGAAACCGGTGAGGAGCAGAATGTCGCCGACTTTCAACCCGTCGAGGAGCCGGTTTACGGTCCGAATTATCTGCCCCGGAAATTCAAGATCGGTCTCAGCCTGCCAGAGGACAATTGCATCGACGTGCTGACGTATGACCTGGGCTTTGTCGCGATCCACAAAGACGGCTTGATTGAAGGCTACAACGTGTATGTCGGAGGAGGGCAGGGGGTCACGCCGGCGAACAAGAAAACGTTTCCAGCGATCGCCAAACGAATGTCCTTTTGCGGTCCAGACGAGGTGGTCGAAGTCGCCGAAGCGATCGTCAAAGCCTATCGCGATACGGGCAACCGCGCGGACCGTAAGCTCGCGCGACTGAAGTACGTCATCGCGAATCACGGCCTGGATTTCTTTCGAGCGAAGGTGGAAGAGCACCGTGGCCGTAAGTTGGAAGAGGCTCGCGATGTCGAGATCACGGGCGTTGATGACCACATGGGCTGGCACGAACAAGGAGACGGCAATCTGTTCTTGGGCATCAATGTTGAGAACGGGCGCATCAAGGACGACGGACCGCTGCGGATCAAGTCGGGCCTGCGAGCGATTCTGCAAAAGTACGGCATGGAAGCGCGCCTCACCGCATTGCAAGGAGTCATCCTGTGCGACATCAAACCCGGGGACAAAGCGGAAATCTCCCGGCTGCTCAGCGAGTATGGCATCACACCGGCGGAAGAACTGACGTTGTTGCGACGTTACTCGATCGCCTGCCCGGCGCTCCCGACTTGCGCCCTGTCCGTAACTGAGTCCGAACGAGTCATGCCCGGCGTGATTGATTCGCTGGAAGCCGAACTGCGGAAACTGGACCTGATCGGCGAGCGGATCTCAGTGCATATGACCGGCTGCCCGAACGGCTGCGCTCGGCCTTACACGCCGGACATCGGGTTGGTCGGAAAGGCTCGCGGCAAGTACACGCTGTTTTTGGGTGGGAACGCGGAGGGGACTCGGCTGGCGTTCCTGTTCAAGGACATGGTGCCGCTGGAAGAAGTCGCACAATCGGTGTCACCGGTTCTGGCCTACTTCAAACAAAAGCGGCAGCCGGGAGAATCGTTCGGAGATTTTTGCCATCGGCAGGGATTGGCCGATCTGCAAGCGCAGTGCGGATCGAATTGAACGGGCAAGGGCCGAGAACTTTTCGGAAATCGCCTTTGACGATGGGTTTTCCACCGGCGTACGATGTCTCGCCAGCTATGTTCGGAACGGATCAGACTCTTCCATTGATTGGATGATTCATCGTTTTCGTAGGGGTCGTTACTTATGTGTCGCAACAAATGCATCGTTGGCGTGATGGCGGCCGCACTTGTGGTTGGCTGGTCTGGGTTCGTGCAGGCGCAGGCTGACCCACTGTTTAACCCGGCGCCGAATCCGCCCAGGGACGTGAACAATCCCGCGTCGGACGCCGGCATTCCCGAACTGTTGATGGGGGTAAGCTCCATCATTCGGCCTCAGGACCGGCTACAAACATTTCAATTCCAATTTGATTCGCTACTGGATCCATCGAATGGAGCCGATCCCGCCCGATTGACGGCTGGCGCACGGAGCATCATCCAAAACCACATGGTCGCGCAGCAACAGGTCGAACTGGCAATTCGCTTTTTGCAATCGAATCGCTCAGAGATCATTGCCGGAAGAAATGATGCGTTTAATCAAATCTATGGCAAAGTTCTCACCACCAAGAAAGTTGCCGTGCTGGCTCCGGTATCGCTCCCCGGTCAATTCAATCTCGTCAGCCCAACACTGTTACGGAATCAACCGGGTGGCGGCGGAAACACGACTACGCAAGTCGGCTCGATCGGTACACAAATCCGAGCAGGCGATTTCCTGATGCTCATCGATCCGAGCAATCCTGCCAACGCTAATCTCAAAAATGGTGCGACTGGCGGTAACAACACTACATTTCAGCGACGCGGGTTCCCTAACCTCACGAACATGGGTGTTGTCGTGAAGGTGGCCGGGATTGTCGAAAACCAGCCGGCTCGAGGCGGCGGAGGTGGTGGTCAACGCAATCAAATGAGCAATATCGTGCTCGACCCAACGTTTGCGACGGGGCCCAGCAACGCGACGCTCAGCAATGTGACCGCGTGGCGTATCGTACGATTCGAAGATCAATTCGATTCGACGGTTTTTGAGCAGGTGCTAGCGACATTCCTGGCGATTCGCGAGGCGCTGGCGGGGTTTATTCCAAGCTCTGATCGAGCAACGCAGACCCAAACTAACATCACCTATCGTCGCCGGTATCGTGATATCAATGCGGAATATGCCGTTGGCGATTCCGACTTTGGTCAATTGGACCCGCTCATTGACGATGTGCTCGCCGGTCGCGGTGCGGATCGGCTCGTTCGCCAAGCGGGTTTTTCCATTTCGGACTCGCTGAGCCATCTCGATCGTTTGTATGACATTGGTCAAGGCAACGCCCTGGATTATCGCAAACGGCCGACGACGCCTTTGCTGTGGACCGAAGACAACGACCTGGCTCTCGATTTCCGCGATTACACACCAGTGCCCGGGAGGTCCAACGAGGACCGTGAGTTTTTCTTTAATCGTCAAACGATATTCGGGGGTAACGACGACCCGTTCACTCAGTACCTTGGCCGTGCTTTCTTGGAAGAGAAGATCTATCACGCCAATAAAGACTTCTTTGAAAATGGCGTCGGAGCTGGATCGACGACACTGTTGCTAACCGGTGACCGTATCGCGCGAAAGCCCGCCGGCGGGACGATTGTCACGGTCGGTGGTACGGGCAACGCCGTGCTCCCGGCGATCGAAAACGTCCAGATTCCTGAAACCAGCACGCCCACGACGGCCCCAACGTTGCGGAAATGGCAAATGATTTTGGCGTCGTTCGCCGAGCATAGTGCCGACCTCGATTCCCGAAGTTTGACGAACTCACAAATCAAAAATGTGGCGGCTCTCGGGCTACTAGATATCGTTGGCGGCACCGGCAGTCCGCAACTGCGATCCAGCGATGCGGAAAACTATGCCAAGTTTGCGGATTTGATTCGGTCCGGCGGCGGCGGCAGTGTCGACTTCAGCCGTGTCGAGCCGATCGGGAAGCGCGGCAGTGCCGGTTTCAATCCAGTCGTGCCGACCAACTAACTGCTGTTGCTCGCGAATTGGCTGAATGTATTTTCTGACTGCCCGACACCGATCACGGTGTGCGGGCAGTTTTTTTTGGAGCATGCCGCGCGGCGTCGACCAACCGTCTGGTGTTTGTGCGAGTTTTGCCCCGCTTTGATTTGCGCAGGGAACCTGTGCGGCTACCATGTAGCGCGGCGAAGCCGCGAATCCGAAAACCAAAGAACCAAATCCGAAAGAAACACAACGCCCGAAATCCGAACGGCTACTTGCCGCGACTGAGGATGTGGATGCCGGTTTTCGCCTG
>JAYVSP010000733.1:0-4885 GCA_043775215.1 Planctomyces sp.
TGGTGATGTTGCGCCCGTTGACCCAGGGCGTTGCCCTGGGCTTTCGAGTGACGTCCCTTCGGGCCTGAAGACAGAAGACCGGAGCACGGACTTAGAAAATAGGAACGCTAATCTCCACTGATCTTCGCTCATTAAGGCAGAACAATCAGGAGTCATTAGCGAAGATCAGCGAAGATGAGTGTTTCAAAAATTGTCTTCAGAAGTGGGGGATGTCCGGGGGCTGACGCCGGCTGACGCCGGCTTGAGCCTTGCCTCTCACAACCCGTGATTTAAGTCTTGAAGACGCACTAGCGCGTTCCGGCTGATCGGAAAAACCTCATTCTTCCCCGCGTGAAGAATACATTCCAGTTCAATGAGGCGGATCGCGAATCTTTGTGGTTGGCAAAACGCCAATCGGCCATGCTGGCATCACGCGAAGTTCGTGGCCTGCGGCGTTTAGAAATTGACGGACATCTCGGCTAAGATCAACAGTGTTACGGTCGCGAACATTCGTCTGAATCAGACACTCGCGGCGGGATCTTTGTTATGCCAACCCTGGTCGTCCAACATCCTCGGAGAAAAACATGATTCGCAACTTGGTGCTGCTGACTGCACTCTTGGTTCCGGTCTGTGTTCTGGGAGCCGACGCTCCGGTGACGGCTCCGCCGGAAGCGGCGGGGATGCAGTCGCTGTTTAATGGCAAAGATCTCACCGGCTGGGATGGTGATCCTCGTTTATGGAGCGTCAAGGATGGCGTGATTCACGGCGAGACGACCGAGGCGAATCCCGCCAAGGGGAACACGTTCATCATTTGGAAGGACGGCACCACGAAAGATTTTGAACTGAGACTCTCGTTCCGTTGCAACGCGACCAACAACTCGGGCATTCAATACCGTTCGAAGCACATCACCGACGGCAAGGTTAGCAATCAATGGGTCGTGCGCGGTTATCAGCATGAACTCCGCAACGAGAGCAAACTCCCCAACGTGGCCGGCTTCATTTACGACGAAGGAGGCAAGCGCGGACGCATTTGTCTGGTCGGTGAAAAGGCGACGTGGGAGAAGGACGGCAAAAGGCTCGTCAGTTCCGATTTGGTCGATTCAGCCGAGTACCAACAACTCTTCAAGCTCGACGATTGGAACGACGTCGTGATCATCGCCAAAGGAAACCACATCCAGCATTATCTCAACAACAGGCTGATTCTGGACTTCACGGACAACAATCCCGAACTCGCGCTGATGGAAGGCATTCTCGCTCTGCAACTGCACGCCGGAAAACCAATGTGGGCCGAGTTCAAAAACATTCGCATTCGCGAGATCAAGTAATCGCCCAGTTTGTGGGATGGGCATCTTGCCCGTCTTCCGGCATCCGAAGGGACAGAGTGCCCGTCCTACAAAAAGCGCCCGCGCGTCGATGGGGTCAGGTGTGCTGATGCCTTCGGTAAATGAACCGTCTTCGGTTGGAGAAAAAATGCGACAACATGAAACGCAAATCCGAGTGCGTTACTCCGAGACCGACGCGATGGGCTTTCTGCACCACGCGAACTATTTTTCTTACTTCGAGGTCGGACGGACGGAGTTGTTCCGTGCTCAAGGGGGCGACTATCGAGCGATGGAGGAAGGCGGTTTGTTTCTAGTCGTCGTCAAACTCGATTGCCGGTATCGCGTGCCTGCGAGATATGACGACTTGTTGACGTTGCAATCGACCATCACGGCGGCCACGGAGGCGAAGCTCGAACACGAATACAAACTCTTGCGAGCGGGTCAGATTCTTTGCACGGCCCACAGCACGCTCGCCTGCGTGGACCGCACCGGTAAATTGCAGAGAATGCCGTCGGAACTGCTGGCAATGTGCGGCGAGACCGATATGACCAAAGAAACGACAAATCCGAATCCGCGAGGTGCGATATGACTTCGCCCACGCTGCTCACTCCCGCAGAGTCTGATCGCCAACCGGATGTCAATCTGCGATCGCAGCCGACCAGAGCAACGCGACTCCGGCGCTGGTGCTATCGCCTCATTGTCGGCGCTGCTGTGTTTTGTGTTCTTGAAGTGTTGTCCTGGCAAGGGATGTCTTGGCTCGGAAAAACGGAGAGCATCGACAATCTACGCAAAAACCAAACCGCTGTGGCCGCCCATGGGCGTTCCACGGGGGATGACATGGAGGCCATTCACCCGTATCTCGGCTGGGTCTTGACGCCCGAAGTGAATGAAGGTTCGTTCGTGGCCGGCCGGAAAGTTCCTGTGAACCATCTGGGATTTGTGGACGATGGAACGTCGATCTATCGGAGGTCTGATCAGCATGTCATTGTCGGTATCAGTGGTGGATCCGTGGCACAGCAGATGTCATTGATCGGCGAGCGAGCGTTCCGTGAGCGACTCGAGTCCACGCCGGAGTTTCGCGGCAAGGAAATCCGTTTTGTTCGATTAGCCCTGCCGGGATACAAGCAACCGCAGCATTTGATGGCTTTGAACTTCGTGCTGGCATTGGGTGCCGAGTTTGATGTTCTGGTCAATATCGACGGGTATAACGAGATTGCCTTGTCGATCGCCGAGAATGACGCGGGCAAAGTGTTCGCAGCTTATCCCCGTGAGTGGGACGCCCGACTGCAGGACGTGGTCGATCCGCGTGTGACCTCGATCTCTTATCGGTTGTTACAAATTCACGCCATCCGCCGCGACTGGGCCGACTGGATTTTGAAGTCGTAGTTGCGCGACACCTGGACGGCAAATCTCGTCTGGGCGGTGCGTAATGAATGGCTCAATCGAACTCAGACCGACCTTGCGATCGAACTTGTCGAACATGGCCGACGATCAGGACCAGCTTTCGGACGCGACGGACCCAAGCAGATCTACCATAGTGAAGAAGAGATGTACCAGCATGTCATTAGCCTCTGGGCGGAGTGTTCCCGGCTCATGTACCAGATCTGCCAGGCACGAGGGATTCGGTATCTGCACTTCCTACAACCCAACCAGTACCACAAAGGCTCGAAACCGCTGAGCGAGGCAGAGCTGAAGGAATACTTTGTCCAGGATCAAACTTATGGCAGCGCTGTTGCACGCGGTTATCCGGCCATGATCGTGGAAGGCAGAAAGCTCCGTGAGGCGGGCGTGGAGTTCAATGATCTGACACAACTGTTTTCTCAGGATTCAGGCACGATTTACTGCGACTATTTCTGCCACTACAACCAACGCGGAAATGATTTGCTCGCGACGACAGTGGCCGATCGAGTGATTGAAAGCTTTCGTAAACAGCCAAGAGTCGCGAAATAATTGATCGGTAGTGAAGCTCGGTAGGACGCCGATGCTGGCTCTTTTTGGGCAGAGTAATTGTGGGACTCAGTGCGTGGTTCGGCGCGACAACACCGATTGGCCTGGTCGAAGGCCGGCTGCGCGAATGTCCGAGTTCGCCGAACTGTGTTTGTTCACAGACACAGTCGCCGTCGCAGGCGATTGAGCCGCTGGGATTCAGTGGCTCGGCGGACGAGGCAATCAAACGACTCAAGGCCATTGTTCTCAATCTGCCTCGCACGCGGCTGGTCGGCGAGTCGCAAGTCTATTTGCACTTCGAGTGTCGCAGCGCGGTCTTTCGGTTCGTGGACGATCTGGAGTTTCTGCTGGATGCTGAACGCAACGTGATTCATTGCCGTTCCGCGTCGCGCGTGGGCTACAGCGATTTGGGTGTCAATCGAAAACGAGTCGAACAAATTCGACAAAGATTCACGAAAACGCGATGATGACGATGCCGAGTTGATCCAGTGTGCCAACCAAAAAATGTGAGTTACACGCAAACAACTGCGTCGTGCAGAGCGAGATGTGGAGTGATCTCAAACTCCGCCGTTTCGTCGTCGATATCGATACGGCCGAGTCGCTGAGCGTTGATGTCCACCGAAACTGCGCCGCGCACGCCTTGAAACACGATCGAGATGTGCTCGTACGTTTCGAGATTCGTCGGCCACACCTGAGTCATCGAAAGGCGTGTGAGCGCGATCCTGGCTGAAGTCATCAAAGTGACTGTACTCGCTCGGCGAACGGAGCAAATCCGCGCGGGCAGCGGTTTTTCAATTCCGCCAATTCCGCGATCGCGCTGATTTCCGCGTAATGTTCCGAGATCGAACTGTCATGTTGCGCGGATTCAAACAGACGACGAAAAGACTCTTTGGGATTTGTCGTCGACTCCGGATCGGGCTGACGTTGCACCGGACTCCCGAAAACTTTGGACAAGGCGACGTGATCCGCCAGCATCCAAGCATCGAACGCTTCAACCGCGACACCCAACGCACGCTTGATCAACGCCAATGGACTTGCTTGAGCCGCGTCGACTTCGGCGATCCGAGACTCAACACGATCACAGTCCACCAGCAGCACAATGGCATCATAGCCTCGTTTCTCCGCTTCGAGCATCCAACGAATGCACCGCTTCTGATAACCCTTCCCTTTTCCGTGATGCGCACGGACGCGTTTGTTGGAGACTTTGGCTTCAGTGATCTGCCACTGCTCGCTGTTCCGCCCGATTCGGCAGGCGAGCGTCTTCAAGGCTCCTGCGACTTCTTCGTCCCCAACGGGCTGCAATGAAGTTGCGGACAGATGTTCGCTCTTTCCTTCAGAAACGATCAACACTTTCATGACGCCGCCTCCGCCGTACTCACGAGGGCGTCATCACCTTCCGCTGTCCAAATCTCACCAAGCGTGAACACGTCGAGTTGCTTGCGGACGAGTTCACTCTCCGACAACCGATGCACCGAGACCGAACCATCGTCCTCTTTACGGCATAGCGACACATCGCTTGGCGAAAACATGTCGAGCACATAGGGCGAATGCGTCGTCATCACGAGTTGCATGTCGGACTGCTCTGCAATGAGCTCTTTGAGGATGGCGATCACATCTTCGAGCCTCTTGGGATGAAT
>JAYVSP010000734.1:0-4994 GCA_043775215.1 Planctomyces sp.
CCCGCGCCCAGCGCTCCGGGGCTCAGCGCTCCGGAGCCCAGCGCGCGTGTGGCGGTCTTCAAGTCGTAGGTGATTTCAAACGGCACGTCATCGATCGCCTCGCGCGGCAGGATGACGGTCCAAATGAGCCAGCCATCGACTGCCTTTTCGGCCTTCTTTTTTTCCTTGATGGCGGGGATGCCCAATTCGGTCATGCTGCGAATTTGAACTGTCTCACCAACTGCTTCAGGCACTGCAATTCGGAACGTGTCCAAGCCGGCAAACTGGACGTGATACGTCAGCGTCGTACGAACATCGGCCGTTTCGGGCTTCGCTTGAATCGTGGTTGCAACCGACGCCGTCAGCCGAGTTGGCCGGCGAGTGGTCTTCACCGGGATCTCAATCGGCCGCCGAGTGAATGACCATGCCGAAGCCAACTTCGCTCCCGCGACAAACGGCGCGTTCGGGTCCGCATTGCGTTCGGGCTGAACACCTTTGATCGCCTTCTCGTCGGTGAGCACTTCGATCGCATCGGCAGTAAAAATGCTGACCTGACCGGTTTCGCGTTCGACGCTCAGCGGTTCGAGCAACGGCAGCGTCAGACTCTGTTCCTTGGCCGACGCATCGAGCGGCAGGTGACCGATCACGTTAAACTGAATCGCGCCGTCTCGCTTCATGTCGAGCACAATCCGCAGAGTGGAAACACCATCCTTCGTGTCGACCGGGTGTTCCTTGATCTGCGGCGGCCCGATGACTCGGTCGAACACGAATTTATCGGGCAGGCGAAGATGCAACTCGAACACGCCAGCTCGTTCGATCGTGTACCGCAACTCGGTATGGGACCGCAGTTCATCGTCGAGGAATTGCAACTTGGCCAGATGCTCGACCAAGAGGCGCGGCTCGACCGCACGAGCGGTCAGCTTGAGTTCCACCTTCGGCGAATAGAACTTGTACGACATCGCCCCCGGATGACGAATCGCTTCCAAGACCTCGGACTCTTCGATGCGGGTTAGCCCCGTGAGCTTCTCGACATTCAGCAGCAAGTCGGCTCCCTTGGTGACGACCAACTGTCCACTTTCCCGGACGACGTCCAGCGCATGAATGCCGGCCGCCGGAGCGTTGTCATTAAGGCCGATGACTTCGAATGCTTCGGCCAGTGCCGGTCGTTCGGTGTGGACTTCCAGCAAGAGCGACTTCTTCACACCACTGAGAAGTTCAATTGCAACAACTTGCTGATTCGCTTCGTCGGCTGCTTTCCAACCTTTCACGCTGGCGTCGTTCGACGACACGCCGAGGATGCGGTCTCCTTTCGGCACGGCGATTCGCAGTTGAGTCAGCTCACCCCGCAACACCTCGTACCGCAAGAAGGCATCGGTGTGGACGAGGCCGTCGGCGATCGACACCCGTGTGTGATTCGTGACGCTGGCGAGCAAATCTATTTCCGGCTTGATGCTCGCCTTCGGATGCCACAACACCGCGATGCGACTGGCCGAGCCGAGGTTGCCGGCAACTTTCGTCTCTTTCCCCTTCGCCGCTTCAACCGGCTGACGCACGAGCAGCGGCGTGACCTCCACCGCCTGATCGGCTTCCGGAATCGTCAGATCAAACTTCGTGATGCCAACGGCCGGAACCTCCAGATCAAAACTCTTCCCATCAGGCGACGAACGCACTCGTGAGCCGAGCTGAATTTTTACCTTATGCTCGCCCGGCGTCGGGAACAGCAACAGATAATTGCCGTCGCCGGATGCTCGCAACAAAACCTTGCCGGCCTTCGCATCGCCAATCAGTTCGCTGGTGACTTCACCCACCGCCGCATTGCCGAACTTGATCGGCAACTCAGACCATGCTTTGCCGAGCACTCGCACCGTGTACTCCGCCTCAATACGAGCAACATCGCGATCGACCGTCGCTCGATAAATGGCCGCCGAAATCACCACCGGCACCGGTGGCTGCCCAGGCTTCGGAGCCTCTTTCGCGATGAGTTTTAAGTATTCGACATAGGGCATGAAGACCGAGGCTTTTTGCTTTTCAAAGACGGTTCGCAGTTCGCGGTACGGCACATAGATGAGCTTTTCCCAATCGACCTCCGCCACGTCTTTTGCCTTCACTTCGGGCGCCGCAGGTTCCGCAGTCGCCTCTTGAGCGTGACTCGGCGATGAAAATGCCCCGCAGAAAATTCCCAGCGCCGCGATCAGCGCGACACTTGCCTGACGCACGAGTGAGGGCGATCGCTCACTCGACCTATTTCGCGGCGGAGTTCTATGAAGTGTTGGCCCTCGCTCACGCGTCGGGTTAGTATCATTCTCGAGCCCGTGGGCGTCCAAGACAGAAGCCATGAGCAAAATCCTCTAGCGGTACGGAATTTCAAAACAGGCAGACGCAGGAGTTTAGGGGGACGTGAGGGGTCTTGCCAATTATGTGAATCAGGCAGAATGGAGATTCCCCGACATCACAGCAGACGATACGTCGTCATTGGCGCTACGACGCGCAGACCGGTCGCGTAATTTCCGAAAATTTGGAAAAAATTATCTAAAGAGAGAGAGCTGGCCAATTGGGGGCTTTCATTCGTCTCCTTCGATTCGTCACTCCTTCGAATTGACAGCGAAATGACACGACGAATCGAAGGAGACGACAAATAAAGAGCACCGAATAACGAGCACCCAACCGATTGCGGCATCAGCGTGCTATCGCGATCTCTTCTTCACGGCTTTCTTCGCCGTTCGTTTTGTCGGGACAATGACTTGCGGCAGCCAGTCGTTCCAATGGTAACCATTGATGACGCGCACTAACGGATCGCTAGGATGCGGGTGATCGTGCTTCGTGCGGCAGACGATCCAGTTCTCGTCGGCGGCGCGGTCGCCCAAATGCTCGCGGACTCTCCGTAGCGGGTCGATGAACTTCTGAACCTCACCACTCTCGTTCCATTTCGTCTCGATCAACCGCAACCGGCCGTTGTGCTCGATGACGAAATCCACCTCCTCGCCATGCACGTCGCGCCAAAAAAGCACTTTCGCGCTCGAACCGGTCGCCGCTTTTGCCCGCAGAATTTGGCCAAGCACAAAGGTCTCCCACACGGCTCCGTTAAACGGACTTCTCACCAACCCCGCCGGACTGTCCAGGCCGAGCAGAAAGCAGAGCAACCCAGCCTTTGGATCCGGATAGTCCAGGTTGGTAAGCTGGATTCTCCAGCTTTCCAGGATGGACATTACAGCCCAATGAGCCGAATAAGTCCGGATTATGCACTGGATAGTCCAGCCTTTTAAGCTGACTTGCCCACATCTCTTCGCTCGGTTAGCGGTGCCGCCGACTTTGCGGCCAACGTTCCCAAACCGGCGACCGCATTCCTATAATACGACCTCACGAATTTCTCCATTTTGATTGCCGAGGAGCTATCGACCGACATGCCGACCCCGCGAGTGCTCTTGTTGACCAGTTTGATTGTCGTAGCCGCCCTGAGCCGGCTGCTGCCGCATCCCCAGAATTTCGCTCCGATCACGGCGATGGCCTTATTCGCCGCAGCTCAACTTCCGAACCGCCGGCTCAGTTTTTGTCTGCCGCTAGCGGCCATGCTGCTCAGCGATGTCGTGCTTTATGCGACAAAGGACACGGTTTATCGCGAGTACGCTCTCAGCAATATCTTCTGGGTCTATCTCACTTTGATCGCGATCACGGCGGTGGGACAGCGCCTGCGTGGCCGCGTTCGCGTGGCTAATATCATCGGGACTACACTTGCGGGCTCTTTGATCTTCTTCGTGGTGACCAACTTCGGATCCTGGTTGTCTCTGTCTCAACTCTACCCCCGAACATTGAGCGGACTGATGGATTGCTACATCGCCGGTTTGCCATTCTTCCGCGGCACACTTTTCGGGGACTTAGCCTACGCTGGGCTGCTCTTTGGCGGCTTTGCGCTGTTGGAACGAGCCGTTCCGCAATTACGAACGCAACCTTCCAATGCAGGCTGAAATCGCCCGTAGCACAAGGCGACTCGCGTGTGATTCTTATTGAACCCCACAGACGAGCCGATTGAGTTATGGGCGTCGGCCGCGGGACGCGCGATAGCCGTGCTCGATCGAGAACCAGTTGGCGTAGCGTTCGCGGTCTTCGGTGCGTGTGTTGCGGTCGTCGAGCACGTGGCCGATTTCGTGGATCAGGACGTTGTTGAGATAGAAGTCCTTGAGAGTCTCAGGCGTCCACGTCAGTGTCCACTCGCCGTTCTCGGCCCCTTCAGACCACTGGCCGCCATACATCCGGGCTTCGATTTGCTGTTGTGGCGTCGGCGGACGAGTGTAAGTTTCGACCAGTGAATCCTCGAGCGGGTACAAATACACCGTCGAACCCCACTGCATTCCGTAACACGGAAACAGTTGTCGCTTGCGAGTCATCCGGCTAAGTTGAATGACTTCGATCTTGCTGACGATCGCCTTCGGCAGCAGAGCCAAGCGTTCTCGGATTTCCGTGATTGTGATCGGATGCACAAACCCTGACCCCGGTGACTGCGTGACGAATCGAATGTGATCGCGGGCGCGTGGATCGTGCCACGTTTCTTGAGCGAAGAAGGCTGGCTGATCGCCTGATCCGCCAATGCCGCGTTGGCGGTGAGCAGCCACGGGGCGGCTGGCCGAGTTTCGGCGACCGACGCGAAGGCCCGGCACCGTTTGGCGGGGGACATTGCGGCTGGAAGAGATTGTCCGGCGAAGATTCATGGCGAGGCCCTTCGCGTCTTAGCGAGGGGTGAATGGGGCGGGATCGCTTGTGCGGAACAAGCACGCGACCATCCTGCGGTCCAAACGAAGGGCTGCCAACTGTACAGTTTAAGAGCCAGTCCAGCCGGGAGTTGCAGCAAGTCCCGGAATATGCCTCAGCGGACTGTCCAGGAATTTGGTTTTTCCGAGGATTTGGCGTCCGGCGCAAGCGGCACACCAGTCATCGAGTTGCGCCCGGTCGGGGTCATTTGTCGCCGAGACCGTGAGATTTGTCAGGTTTTCTTGGTCTGTTCACTATCCAGCCGACCGGCG
>JAYVSP010000735.1:0-7710 GCA_043775215.1 Planctomyces sp.
GCTTCGGGTTAGTGTGGGCTGCCAGGATTTGTGGGCACACCCCGTGCTCCTTGATGGCTCTGAGAGTTCCTTTGTAACTCTCAGAATGTGTTACCATGAGGATTGCGGACGACTTGCAAGCTGGAAGCTTTTATTGCGGAAAACGGGACGAAGCGGGCTGTCGAAGTCGCTCGTTGACAAGTATTTTCCGCAGCCGTAGCCTGCTCAGTGCGGTGACAAGTCGGAAATCTTGGGGACTGGCAGGTATGCCGGAGATCACAGACGTTTGTGCGTTGGAGGCGTTGCTCGACGAGTGCCAGACGGCGCTGCGGTATCGCTTTCGCGATCGTGAATTGCTGGTCATGTGCCTGACGCACGCCTCGACCGCGCGGACTCGTCTGCATTCCAATGAGCGGTTGGAATTCTTTGGCGACGCCATCCTGGGCGCGGTTGTCTGCGAAGCGCTGTTTCAACGATTTCCCGAAGCAGACGAGGGAGAGTTGACCCGCATTAAGTCGATTGTGGTCAGCCGCGCGACATGTGCCATCATGGCCGATCGGGTGCAACTGGAGCGGTTTGTGCTCGTCGGCAAGGGACTGGGAGGCAATGGACGCATTCCATCGTCAATCCTGGCCGGCGCGTTCGAAGGATTAGTTGCCGGCATCTATCTCGATGGCGGCCTCGACGCCATTCGGACTTTTCTGATTCCGTTGGTGATGCCAGAAATCGAGACCTCGGCGGCCTCGCTGCATGCTCAAAACTACAAAAGCCTATTGCAGCATGTCGCTCAAAAGACGATGGGAGGGACACCGAGTTATCGATTGCTCGATGAACGCGGCCCCGATCATTCGAAATGTTTTCGCGTCAGCGCCGTGATCGCCGGACGGGGCTTCCCCGCTGCATGGGGACCGAGCAAAAAGGAAGCGGAGCAGTTCGCCGCGCATTTCGCCTTGCAAGAGCTCGCATCGCTTGACATCAGTGAGGTGCGTTCTGAGACAGCAGCCCTCGAATCGGAAGTGGAGCCGTTGGAGGCTTACGCTCAAGAGGTAGAGGATTCTGTGGTGCCGGAGCCTCAGCCGGATGAAATCGAGTGCGTTCAAGAGGAGGCCGGCTCCGACATTGTCTGGCCCAGCAGCGGCTGACGCTTCCGACTCGCTCGGATGAACGATTCATCTCTGGCTCTGCGCGGAGAGCCTGTGAAGGAATTGAGCCGCGACCGTCAGCGAGCGTCACGGAGCGGTCATAAGTCCTTGTCCGTCACACTCCCTGACGGTCGCGGCTCGAAAGATTCACAGGCTCGGAGCGTCGCCTGTTGTATTCGAGTTTTCGCGGGCTTAACCTGCGACAACACTTCTTGCAGATCGTTTTCATTTTTGCAGAACACCTTCGACCGGAGAACCAATCCGGCTGGATGAACGGCTTGAGCAGCCATTCTACGAAATCTCATGTCTCTCGAACGCGGAAAAACTGGATTGTCCCATTCGGATCGCCCCGCCGAGGTCGCTTATCTGGTCGTGCGCGACGGCGACAAATGGAAGGACGTCTTTCGGCTGACTCCCGGCCAAGTCACGACCGTCGGCCGAGCCCCCACAAACCGCATCGTTGTCCGCGACGAGATGTGCAGCCGCAACCATTGCGAAATCTTCCAAGCCGGTCCGATGTGGATACTGCGCGATCTCGGCAGCCGTAACGGCACGATGATCGACAATCAGCGCATGTCGGGTGATTGGGAACTGGAAGACGGTCAGACGATTCAGCTCGGTGAGTGCGAGATCGTCTTTACGTACGAATTGGCCAATTCCGCACCTGCTGTCGACGAAGACGAGGAAATCGAGTCTCCCACGGAAACGCGTGATGACATCCCGGTCGCTTCCGCGCGTAGCAGCGAGCCTGAGATCATTTCTCGCAAGAAGCGGACACGTTATCACCCCTCCAGCACGGCCGAGACGATTGGCCGCGATCGCTTCAGCCAAGACCTTGCGCAATTGTGGAAGCTGGCGGTCGAAATGGGTTCGGCCAAGGATGAGAAGCAGCTTGCGGAGGTTGTGCTGGATGGATTGTTAACCGCCACAGGTGCCGACATTGGTGCGGCACTGATGCTGCCCAAGCCACTGTCCGCTGGAGCGCGGCCGACGCAACTTCGACTGATCGCGTACAAAGCCCAGGACAACCAGCCGTACAAAACCGTCTCGAAGTCATTGTCTCGCTTGGTGCTCGAGGATCGCGAAGCGGTCTTGGCCAAGAACGTCGCCGATGATAGTAAGCTTTCCGACCGTGACAGTTTGGACGAGATTCAGGCGCGAAGTGTGATCTGTTCTCCGATTCGATCGGGTGAACTCGTCTACGGGTTAATCCACTTGTACTCGACACTCAGTGATGAGTCGTTGGAGCCGGAACATCTGGAATTCACGCTCGCGGTCGCGGACCAGATGGCGGCGGCCCTCGACAATGTCCGCGAAAAGCAATTGCTGGCCGAAGGACTGGCACGCGTCGAAAACGAGAACGAATCGCTGCGGCATCAACTGGCGATCGACACCGAACTGGTCGGCAATAGTTCGGAGATGCAGCATCTCAAGCAAACAATCGGCCGGATCGCTCCGACCGACGCCACCGTTTTGATTCGCGGAGAAAGCGGCGTCGGCAAGGAACTGGTGGCGCGCGCGGTCCACTTCAACAGCGAGCGGTGCCACTCGCCGTTTGTCTGCATGAACTGCGCGGCGTTGAGCGAATCATTGCTCGAAAGCGAACTGTTCGGCCACGAAAAAGGCTCGTTTACCGGCGCGACCGGCCGCAAGCTCGGCAAGTTCGAGCAGGCGCATCGCGGCACACTGTTTCTCGACGAAGTGGGCGAGATGAGCTTGTCGATTCAGGCCAAGTTCTTGCGTGTGCTGGAGGGGCACCCGTTTGAGCGTGTCGGCGGCAGCACACCGATCACAGTGGATGTCCGCGTTGTGGCGGCGACAAACCGAGACCTTGAGGATGCGGTCGCCGAGAAGCTGTTTCGCAAAGACCTCTACTTCCGCTTGTTTGTGGTCGAATTGACAGTCCCGCCGCTGCGCGAACATCCGACAGATATTCCGCTGCTCGCGAGTTACTTCATGGATCGCTTCGCACAAAAAACTGGCCGGCCAGTCCGAGGCTTCTCTGACGAGGCACAGGAACTGTTGTTGAACTACAACTGGCCGGGGAATGTTCGCGAGTTGCAGAACTGTGTCGAACGAGCCGTTGTACTCAGCACGAGCGATCTCGTGACCGTGTCGGACATTCAATTGTCTGGACTTCGGACTTCTGGCCGAGCGTTCTCCACGCCGACAATGTTGCTGACGCCGGAGGCACCGGCAGCCGGCGCGATCCTGGAGGAAACCGCTCGCTTCGAAAAATCGCTGGAAAAGCTCGAACAGGAATACATCATGGCGACGCTCGAACGGACCAACTGGAACAAGTCCCAGACGGCGACCATTCTGGGCATCGAACGCTCGACGCTGGACCGTAAGCTCAAACGATACGGCGTCAATCGGCCTGAATGAAGCAATGTTGCCTTTTGGTCAAGCCCTTGTGGTTTGAAGGACTAATCGACCTGAGCCGCGATCATTCAGGCCGTAAGAATCTGGCTCACAGGATTGCAAAATGGTGCCTTGTACTCGCGCCAGATGAGCAGAACATGATCAGATGCGGCAGCAATCTCGACCCAAATTGCGCCCTGGTACGTGTCTCCAGGCAACGGAAGGATTTCTGAAAAAGTTGTTGACAGGGCGCAATCGTCTCCCGACAATTCGCCCGTCTTTCTAGGGTTTCGGTGTCAGTTCTTCTTTCCCGCCATTATCGACGTTGTTCATGGATTGAATACTTCCCACCACGACGTCTCGGTGCTCCATCACGGCAAGTTTTGAACCGCATTTGTGTTGAACGAGGACGAGGTTCTTGCGTTCGTAGAGTCTCGCCTCTGTTTTGATTGTCCCCGCACCCCGTTAACAATTGGAGTTGGACAAATGTCTTATCCGCTCGAGGCAGAATCGGACCTCGAAGATGACGTTGGCTTTCACAATGACGAATTTCAGGACTCGGAGGAGTTTTGCGACGAGTACGAAAACGTCGATGTCGATGCGATCGGGGTAAACCCATTATCGCCGACGAAGGCCAAGCCAGGTTCCGAGGAAAAGGTTCTGATGCTCGCCGCTCGTTACGCCGCCGGCATGCCCTTGTGGCACAACGACGACTGCACAGACCATGGCCCAGCGCACGCTCGCGCCGAGGTTTAAGCTCAGTCATCTCAGCAGAAACAGACAGGCTCTTCAGGTTCCCCCCTGAAGAGCCTTTTTTTTGTTGCGATTTTCTGGGCCACAAAGTGCTACATACACTGGTTCACAAAAGCGGGCTTACGCCGATTGCGGTAATCGGAGTATGGTTCTCCTCGTGCGATGTGGCTCAATGAGTTTGCGCCTGGATCGCTTACGAATCGGAGCGCCCTTTCCCACGACGTGCCTCGTGCAACAATAAGTTTGTTTCACATTTGAGTCTCGACGGCGGAGCCAGGAGACCGGTTATGCCAATCAGCATTCAGCGACCCTTGCCGCAAGAAATTGCCGACGTCCAAAAACAGATGTCGTCCAAAGCCCGCGAATACGGCCTCGATTTCTTCGAGACCATCTTTGAAGTTGTGGACTACGACGAGATGTCCATGCTCGCAGCGTTCGGCGGCTTTCCGGTGCGGTATCCGCACTGGCGGTTCGGTGCCGAATTCGACGAACTGTCCAAGGGCTATGAATACGGACTGCAAAAAATCTACGAGATGGTGATCAACACCAATCCGTGTTATGCGTATTTGCTGAAGTCGAACTCGATGATGGACCAGAAGCTGGTCATCGCGCATGTCTATGGGCATTGCGACTTCTTCAAGAACAACGCTTGGTTCCAACCGACTAACCGCCGAATGCTCGACGAGATGGCCAATCATGCCGCACGCATAAATCGGTATATCGACCGCTATGGCCACGAGGCGGTCGAGTCATTCATCGACGCCTGCCTGTCTCTCGAAGACCTCGTCGACCCGCACTCACCACACATTCGCCGCCGCGATGAGCACGATACCTCGATCAGCAGTCCCATCGGGAAAGAGAACGAAGAGCCGCAAGAGACTCCCGGAAAATTCGCCTCGAAGGACTACATGGAGGAATTCATCAATCCCCGTGAGGCACTGCTGAAAGCTCAGCAGGAGCAAGACGACAAGAAAAAGAAAAAAGAACAGCCGCGGAACTTTCCACCGGAACCGGAACGGGACGTGCTGCTCTTTTTGGTCGAGCATGCACCGCTCAAACCGTGGCAACATGATGTACTGGAGATAATTCGTGACGAAGCGTACTACTTCGCTCCGCAGGGCCAGACCAAGATCAAGAACGAGGGTTGGGCCAGCTTTTGGCACTCGACCATCATGACGACGTTCGGTCTGACCGACGGCGAGGTGATTGACTATGCCGACCATCACTCAGGCACGATGGCCATGAGTGCAAATCGGCTCAACCCCTACAAGATTGGTATCGAGCTGTATCGGGATATTGAAGAGCGCTGGGACAAGGGCCAGTTCGGCCCCGATTGGGACGTATGCGACGACATCCATGAAAAAAACACGTGGAACAAGGGGCTGGGACTGGGTCGTGACAAGATCTTTGAGGTCCGCCGCATCCACAACGACGTGACCTTCATAGATGCCTTCCTGACTCCGGACTTCTGCTACAAGCATAAGCTCTTCAGTTTCGCCTTCAATGACTCCAACAACACCTACGAGATTGCATCGCGGCAGTTTCAAGAGATCAAACAACAGTTACTCACCAGCCTGGCGAATCACGGGCGACCGTTCATCTATGTTGTCGATGGCAATTATAAAAATCGCGGCGAATTGTTCCTGCGGCACAAGTATCAGGGCGCGGAATTAAAACACGACTACGCGCGCGACACACTTTCCAACTTACAGCGGATATGGGGCCGGCCGGTCCACATTGAAACCGTAGTGGACGACAAGACGGCGGTCATTTCCTTCGACGGGACCAACCACGACATCAAGCACAAGTAACGTTGGTCGCGGTGATGTGGAGACGAGGAATCGGACAAAATCGCCAATGATTGGTATTTCGGCTCGTTAAGTTCGGCACTATCGCCGAACCGTAGAAAGATGACTGTGAATTACCCATTGACTGAACCGCCCTGCATCCGACCAAATACCACACCTCCTGCAAGAGACCTCCACGACCTTCCCACCTGTGCGTGGTTCACCTTGATGTGAACCACGGTGATCTTTCCGAACTGACCTGTCGAAGGGCGAAACACTCGCGTCCCGGTCACATCCGGCACGAGTATTTCGCCCTTCGGCCGTTTTACGGTTCACCCTGAGGTGTGCCATGAGTTTGAGCCAAGAACTGTCTCAAGAACTGACCCGGTTGGTGGGATTAAACGCCACTTCACCGATGACCGTCACGCTCCCCACGACCGACGGCCTCGACATGGCCGTCGATTTCACCATCGTTGATTCGCTGAGCTGTGCATTCCGCGAACTGCGAATTGATGCACCTCATTTGGCGGGGGCGTCGTTTGCGATGCTCAAGAAGTGGGCTGAGGACTTGTCACAGCGGATCACCTACCTCTTGGAAAATCTTGGGCCGCTGGAATTCGACCCTATCACGCAGCAAGTCCTTATCCGCTCGAAGTCGCCTGATCAGCGAACGGGCGGAGCCAGGTATTACGAAATCCTGTTGCAGTGCCAATCGTCCGGCCGCTTCTACCTGCGCCGGTATTACTCCGATCCGGCTCAAGCCGGCCGCGATCAAGTCGACCTGCAAATGACCCATGAGACACTCTTGAAACTCGTGGATGATCTCGTTGCGACGATGCCATAGCTCGAGGCGATTTCAATCCCACAGCGCTCGCGAGATTTTCGTCGGAGTAGCTGCACAGGCAGGCCGATCAGCGTTGTGAAAATGCATTTATCGCAAAGTGGCCGTACAGATTGCCTATCTTTTCCATTTAGTCGCTTCACGGCTGCTCTATTTTTGTTAATCTTCTTTTCGTTCCGGGCATTCTGCCGCGTTTGAGGCTGGGCCAAATGTCCGGGCTATTCACCACCCCCGGAAAGGAAGTGCAACATGATGAAGCAATCGTGGGTTACGTTCGCGGCCCTCGGGTTCCTGGCTCTCCCGATCAGCCGTGTCTCGGCCGACAACTGTTGTCCGTCGGCCTGTCAGCCAGCGTGCGCCCCTGCCACCTGTATGGTCGAAAAGACCGTAATGGTGCCACAAATGGCGACAGAAACGCGGAAGATTTCTGTGACGGAATGCCGGCCTGAAACACGGACGCGGACGATCACCATCAACCGCATGGTCCAAGAGCAGCAAGAGGTGTCTTACCAGTACACAGTCATGAGGCAAGAGGCCCGGACACGGGCGATCACCGTCAATCGCGTGGTTCAAGAACAAAGAGAGGTGCCGTACGAGTACACGGTCATGAGGCAGGAACCTCGGACGCGCAAGATCACCGTCAACCGCACGGTACAAGAACAGCAAGAGGTGCCGTACGAGTACACCGTCATGAAGCAAGAACCTCGGACTCGCAAGATCACCGTCAACCGCATGGTTCAAGAGCAGCAAGAGGTGCCGTACGAGTACACGGTCATGAAGCAAGAACCTCGGACTCGCAAGGTCACATTCAATCGCATGGTGGAAGAGAAACAAGAGGTGCCTTACG
>JAYVSP010000736.1:0-13678 GCA_043775215.1 Planctomyces sp.
AAATCTCAAATCTCAAATCTCAAACGATGTAAAGTAGCGGGAACAAGAAGATCCACACTAAGTCCACGAAGTGCCAATACAACCCACTGTTCTCAACGAAGTCGTGCCACTTCTCCAAGTTCAGACCCTGGCCCAGAGCGATGGCGAACAACAGCATCCCGATCACGACATGCAGCGCGTGAAAGCCGGTCATGATGAAATAACATGACGCAAAAATGTTTCCATACAGAATCGGATGCGGCGGATGCACGGCAGAGAACACGAAGCCCCATTGGGCATTGTTCTGCAATTGCTCGAGCTTGCCTTCAATGTCATGCAACGAAAACGTTTCCGCTAAAATTGACTGCTTCAAATCGCCGAACTGCTTGTCCATTTCGATGAAGCCTTCATAGTCGGACAGCGACGGATTGTTCGTTTCCTTCAGCTTGCTGGCGGCGTCCTGAATGATGGCCCGTTGCTTGGTGAGGTCGTCGGCCGGTTCCGGTTTTTGATATTCGACCTTCAGGCTGTTCAAGCGGCTGATGAGATTTTGTAGCCGGCGATTGACTCCCGCCTCAGACTCCATGAGTACTTTCTTTTGAGCCTGATAGTCGTTCTCGGCGATACGGCCGGGCAGGATGTCGTGATCCCACTTGCCGTAGTATTCATAGCTCTTGATCCCCAAAAACACGCACGCCAGCGCGAAGGTCATCTGCAAGAATTTGCGTGCCCTCGCAAAGTTGCTGTCTCGCATTGCTTCGTGAGCCACCACGACGAAGTAGCTGGAAAGAATCAGCACGAACGTGTTGAGACCACCCCAAAATACTTTGATGTGCGTAACGTTCGTGTCGGTCGGCCAACCCTTCGAACCCATTCGCAGAACGATGTACGTGCCGATGAAGGCCGTGAAGAACATGATCTCGGTGCCGAGGAACAGCCACATGCACAGCTTGGAGTTGGGAATAGCCAACCCCATTTTGATGGGCGGAACAGCAGAACCGTGCGAAGGCGTGTGCGACATGATTTTTTGAATCTGAAATCTGAAATTTGAAATCTGTAAAATGAGATCCACGAACTAAACCGAAGCGAGGGTGAGCGCTTCAGGTTTGTGTGAAATCAACTCAGCAACCGCCAATGATCCCAAGTCAGAGCCAGCAACAACACTGGCAAATGTAGCAACGAAAACCAAACCAACTGGCGAGCCGTCCGAGCCGACTCGTCTCTCAGAAACCGAACCGAAAACGCGACGTAGCCCACGCCCAGCACCAACGCGATCACCACAAAGACATTGCCAGCCAAAGCCGCGTGCTTGAGCAGCAAGCTGACTGGAATCAGCGCCAAGGCATAAGCCACACACAACCAACCAGTGATTCCCGGACGAGGCCGTTCTTGCGGAAGCATCCGTAGTCCGGCCGCCGAGTATTGCTCGCGGTACAACCAGGCGATCGCCAAGAAGTGCGGAAACTGCCATAAGAATAATGTGGCGAACAATCCAAAGGCCCCGGAATCCAACTCGCCACCCGCCGCCGTCCATCCCAGCACGGGAGGCATCGCGCCGGGAATCGCACCGATGGCCGTACACAACGACGTGCGTCGCTTCAGAGGCGTGTAGATCGCCACATACAGCAGTAACGTTCCGAAGGCCAACAGCGCGGTGGTCAGATTCACGGCAAAGACCAGATCTGTCAGACCGATTACTCCCACCAACAGACCGAACGACGACACCTCATTCGGCGACAACCGGCCGGCCGGCAACGGTCGATTCGCCGTCCGAGCCATCAGCCGATCCGAGTCTCGTTCCAACCACTGGTTCAACGCACTGCATGACGCCGCGACCAGCGAGATGCCAAAAAGCCCATGAGCCAATTGCCCGAACGCCCACTCGCCACGCGATCCGAGTAAAAATCCCAAAGTCACGGTGATTAGCGCCATCACTGCGATCCGCGGCTTCGTCAGCGCCACGAAGTCTCGGCAACGCGTGCTCAATCGGATTCGAGCCGACAGCGTCGCCACGGAATTTGCCGACGCGGACAGATCCAGCGAAGTGCTCGGAGGTTCGACGACAATGCTCATCGCGCGACCCCTCCCGCCAACGTGGAAGTGGAATCGGTCGGCAACTGAACGAGTAGGTTGGGACTCCGTCCCGACCGGGAAGACCACCCGCGCTCGGCGAGGGTCTCCCGACCCCACCGCTTCACTCGCAGCACTCGCGCTGCCAATTGCACGGACATCAGCAACACGAACATCGCCGCCACCGTGTGTAGTGACCGCAAGACAATTTGTTCGGGAGCATGTTGCACCGCCACATAACCCGTGGGAGGAAAACCAAATCGCGTCACCCACGCACCGGCTCCCAAGCCGAGTTGTACCAGCAGCACGATCAACAAACCGGTCGACGCCGATCGCAGCCACGCGTGACCCGACCGCCAACACGCGACGATCGTCGTCAGTGTCAGCACAGTGGTGAGGACCGCGCCGGCCAAGTGCTCATGCAAAGCCGATCCGAATTGCCGCACGAACCCGCCGACGACCGACTGCCCCAAGATGACCACCGGTGTCGCGACCGCCAAAAACGTCAGACCGTAGCTAAGCTCGCCAGAGCTTGGGGTTTCGTCTCGCGTTTCGCCCAAGCTCTGGCGAGCTTGGCTACTCGCTTCCGACCAACCCCGTCCGGTCACCAAAGCAAACAGACCGATCGTTGAGAAAATCAACGACGCGCACACGCCATGCACCAACGCGGCGAGTCGGTCATCGGCGATGACTCGAAAACCGCCGAGCAAGCCTTGTCCGATGACAGCGCACAAAATCGCGATCGCCAGTCGGCGGACCCAGGTTCGCGGCTCACGCTTCAAAGTCCACACGACCAATCCGATCGAGAACATGCCGATCAGACTTCCGGCCAAGCGATGACCATGCTCGACAAATTTGTCGGGATGCGCCCGAAAGTCACTGAGCCACGGATACAGAAACATGTTCTGCCCGTCGGACGTCGGCCAGTCGAGAAACGCCATGCCCGCTCCGAGCGTCGTCACCAGTGCCCCCATCCCAATCGGCAACAGCGCGACCGCCGCCGTCAAAACGGCGTAACGGTGCAACCAGCGATCGGGAACAGGTGTGTCATAATTTGGAGTGCGGCGATGCATCGCCGCTTTGGCTTGCGGCGGAGCCGATTTCTTCTCTGTAGCCACGCCTCGGCAGAGTGTGTGCTGGTTGAATCGTCGGCTCTCGCATTTCGTAGCCACGCTCGCCGGAACGTGGGCGAATTGCAGGAACACCCACGTTCTGGCGAACGTGGCTAAATTTGGTAGCGGCTCCGCCGCGCTATTTCTTACATCGTTAAATACGAGATTGTTGTTATGGCGGCCAAATTCTACGTAGCCATCATCGCTCCGCGTGACGGCTACGTAACTGCGGCTTCGCCGCGCTATCTGTTGCCTAAGTGTTTCAGATTGACGAACGAAAAGCGGCTCCGCCGCGAATCCAAAGCGGTGCTGACACACCGCACTCCAAAGTTAGTGATGCCCATCACCTGCTCCATCAGCAGGTTTCTTCTTGTTGGGCGGATCGGTCTGCATCAGGAAGTCTTTATCCGGCGAATCGGGCGACGAATACTCATAGGGGCCGCGATAGACCACCGGCGGGATGTCGAAGTTGCCGTGACCCGGAGGGGACGGAGCGGACCATTCCAGGCCGTTCGCGTTCCAAGGATTCCGGCCCGCCTTCGGACCATTGAAAATGCTGTAGACAAAATTGCCTAACAGTAGGAACTGAGCGAAGCCCATGATGATCGCCGAAATGGTAATGAACTGATTCAGCGGCATAAGGTGTTCGAGGTATGGGTGCAGATACGGGTCGGCATAGCGGCGCGGGAACCCGGCAATGCCCAGCATGTGCATCGGGAAGAAAGCCCCATTGAAACCAATGAACGATAGGATGAAATGCAGCTTGCCAATCGGCTCGTTCATCGTGCGGCCGAACATCTTCGGAAACCAAAACGTGATGGCACCAAAGACGCCAAACAACGTCGTGCCGAACAGGATGTAGTGGAAGTGGGCCACGATGATGTAGGTGTCGTGGAAGTAGATATCGACCGGCACGGCTGCCATAAAAATGCCGCTCAGTCCGCCGACAATGAACATCGAAATGAACGCCGCACAGTTCAGCATCACCGTGTTGAACTGCACTCGGCCGCCCCAGATCGTCCCGAGCCAATTGAAAACCTTTACGGCGGAGGGCATCGCGATCATCATCGTCGAGACCATGAAGGTCATGCCCAGGGCCGGGTTCATGCCAGAGGTAAACATGTGGTGGCCCCACACGATGAAGCCCAGTCCGGCGATCGCGGCCATTGAGTACACCATCGGCTTGTAACCGAAGATCGGCTTGCGACACATGCAGGCCAGCATGTCGGAGACCATGCCCATCGCCGGCAGCAACATGATGTACACCGCCGGATGCGAGTAAAACCAGAAGAGGTGCTGCCACAGCAACGGTTGCCCGCCACCAACGGTTGGGTCAGCGTTGTTCACGACCAAGCCGGACGGGATGAAGAAGGTTGTGTGAATGCCGCTCATAAAACCGCCGAAGTCCAGCCGGTCGAGTACCTGCATGAAACCGGCCGCAGTCAGCACTGGCAGAGCGAACGCTTGCAAGATCGCCGTGATGAACATGGCCCAAATCGTCAGTGGCATGCGGAACAGCGTCATGCCCGGAGCACGCATGTTGATGATCGTGGTCATGTAATTGACTGAGCCCATCATTGACGAGACACCGACGAAGGTGACCCCCAACAGCCAATAAGTCTGAGCCGATCCCGACCCCGGGGCCGCCGAGCGGATATCCGCCAGCAAGGGGTACGACGTCCAACCCGACGCAGCACCGCCGCCAATCCAGAAACTCAGACCGAAAAAGAAGATTGCCGGCCACATGAACCAGTAACTCAGCATGTTGAGCACTGGAAATGCCATGTCGTCCGCCCCAACCATCAGCGGAATCAAGAAGTTGCCGAATGCACCCGCCAGCACCGGGATAATCACCAGGAAGATCATCACGGTCGCGTGCATCGTGAAGAGCATCGTGTAGAACTCAGGCGACATCTGCCCGCCCGCATCGAGAAAAAACAGCTTCCCGAAGAATGGCAAACTCGTCCACGGGAATGCCAACTGCCACCGGACTCCCAGTGCCAAAGCTCCGCCCACGAACAGCATCAGCAGTGTCGTGATGAGGAACTGCATGCCGATCATTTTGTGATCGGTCGAAAAAACGTATTTGCGGACGAATGATACTTCGTGATGCCCATGGGCAACGTCAGTATGTTCGTGTTCATGCCCGTGTTCCAGGGCCAGTCCCGCGGTCGCCATGATTGATCCTCTTTGGAGTGCAACGATGCATCGTCGCTTTCCCTTGCGGCAGAGCCGCTTTTCATTCACTCGAAAACGTATGCCATCCTGACAAACGGAAAGCGGCTCCGCCACAAACCAAAGCGGTGATGCATCACCGCACTCCAAAGGGTCTAACCGCCCAAAGGGCTATTCGTCTTTCTTGGCCAAACTGTCCGACGCTGGAAAGCCGTCATACTCTTGCTCGACCTGCAATTTCTTCAGGTATGCCTGCACTTCGATATCGCGTTCGGCGATGACTCGCGCCCGCATTTTGTAGTGACCCCAGCCGCACAGTTCGGCACAGGTCAGATCAAACTCCCCCTTACGTTCCGCCTTAAACCAGACCGGAATGACTTGGCCGGGGATCGCATCCTGTTTGACTCGGAAGTGCGGCACGAAGAACGAGTGCTGCACGTCGTCGCTACGGAGTTGAATCATCACCGCCTTATTGACCGGAATGTGCAGGTCATTCACCGTGTAGATGTCATCCGGCTGCGGCTTGAGTTGCAGCGTCTTACCCGGCGCTGGATAGCGGATCCGCCACTCGAACTGCCGTGCTGTGACTTCGGCCACGGGCGATTCGACGACTCCTTTGGGAAAGTAGCTCTTGACGCGGTAGTCCCGCCAAACGTCCATTTGGTACAACGCGATGAACAGCAGGATGACCGCCGGCGCGCACGTCCAAATCACTTCCAGATTGTGATTGCCGTGACTGAACCAGGCCTTCTCCGCCTGATTGTGCGAACTCGTCCACAGTGCATACCCCAAGGCGATTTGCGTGCCGATGAAGACCACCGTGACGATCACCAGAATCAGATAGAACAGGTTGTCAATGCGCTGCCCCAAAGCCGTGATCGACGCACCCGGAAACCAATGTCCCAGCGATGGGGACATCCCAGAATAGATCAGCGCCGCGATCGGCCAGAACATGAAAAACAAGCACCAAAACTTTCGCACGATAACGACTCCCGCAGGCCGGCCGTTCAAGCCGACTGGACGGACTATAGCCTGACTCTCCGAGTCGGGCATGGTGTTCGAGATGACCGCCCGACTCAGAGAGTCAGGCGACCAACGATTCTTTAATTCGCGTGGCCCTGTTCGGCCGGGTGTCCGGCGACACTGTGAGGCTTCGACTTGGGAGATTGCGACTGGAACGGAACTGACAGCACGTAATTGACCAAATCCCAAATGTCTTCTTCTTTGAGCGCCTGCGAGTTACCCGGCATGGGCGTCCCCTTGATGCCGACATAAATGCGGCGATAGATGTCGATCGGCCGCCGGCCACCACGATAGATACCACGAGTCAGATCGCGCGGCTTGATCGGATTGCCCCAGGTGTCGAACAGCCCGCGTTCGGCATAGTACGCGTTGGTCTCAGGATTCTTTTGGAAGTCCTCCGTCATCACACCGTTACCGCGCCCCGTCGGACCATGACAGTTCACGCACTTGGCCGTGTTACCGAGAAACAACTTCTTGCCCCGTTCCTGAGACTCGTGTGAATCGGGCGTCCGCGGCTTCTTGGGTAGCACGGCCGCACCCTCTTCTTCGGCGGTCGTCCATTTCTCCGCGACTTCTCCCGCGAGCGTATTTACGAACTCTGGCAGTTCGTCCTTCAGGAACTTATCCAAGTTCGCCTCGATCCCCTCATCCTTCGAGCGATCCTTCGCGAACTCACCCTTCAATTCGACGACCATGCCCTTTTCGATTTCACCACGCATGGCCAGCCAGCGGATGTATTCAATCACGGCCACCAGTTCATCTTCCTTGAGCATCGGCACAAACGCGGGCATGTAGGTACCGGGAATCCCCTGACCAATGACTCGTTTGAGGTCATCGCGGCTGGCCTTGATCGGTGCGGGAAATGAGGCGGTAGAAGTGAACTTGAAAACCCCCAAGCGATAGTCGCGGGGACGAGGGTTCAAATACTTAGCCGTTGTGCCATCTCCGTCGCCGCTGACTCCGTGACAGTGCTGGCAATGTCGAGCGTAGAGCTTGCGGCCGTGACGCAAAATATGCCCCGCCACGACAAACTGATCTCCAGCGGCGGGAGCAGCGTCCAAAGGCTGCAACGTTTGAAAAGCGCTAGCCGCCGGATCGAAACTGGACAGCAACGTGGACTTTCCGGCGTTCGCACCGGACGTCAACAACAATCCAGCGTGACTCAATTCCGGAGACTTGAGACTCGGCAGATCGCTGGCCTCTGTGTTGAACTGAACCGACAAGATATTGCCCGTGACGGCCTTGATCGTGCCTTCAGCCTTGCCATAGTTCACGGGCAGCTTGAGCCACGCCACACTGTCCAACGGCGTTCCGAAGTTCTCCTCAATCGACTTTTGCACCGCCTTGCGGGCTTTTGGAAGAAGCTGTTTGGTGAGCTCCGAGTTCTCCACAAAACGAGCCTTCGACGCTTCGCCGCCGCAACCCGCCAGACCGCAGGCCAACGTCAGTGCGACCATTGTTTGCCAACGCACGCTCACAGGAACATCCTCCGCCGTTGAGCAGGCCCTTACCTGCTATTGGGCTTGTAGCGGAAGTCGTGAGACTTCCGTGATTCCGAACTCTCACGAGTTCGGCGACCGGTCGATCAATTCAAACCTGCTCAGTTATGGTTCGAAATCCGCCGGCTTCGTTTCGATGTCGGGAATCTTCGTCGGCTCGTCGCCGCCTTTGACAGTCACCTTCAACTTGCGATTGAGGAAGCCGCCTTTGCCTTTCTCCGCCCGCTCGTGCCACACGCGAAACTCGTGAGCACCAGCCGGCAGATTCTTGATCTCGAACTTCCCGTCTTTGCCCGATACGGCTCCAAACGGATGATCCAACGGCAGGTGATAGGCAATCATCCAGAAGTGCAAGTCGCACTTCACTCTCAGGGGATTCTTCTCGGACTTCTTATATGTCAGAGGAATGCCCTCGCGATCCTTCGGCTTGATCGTTTGGTTGAACGGGTCGTTGCGGTCTGGAAACGTGTGCGTGTTGTGAGCGATGTCATCATCGCTGAGCACACTGATTGGCTGTCCGACTTGGCAGAGAAAAGCATGCGTCGTGAAGACGCAACCTTTCTGATCAAACTTCAGTTCCTCGGTCGGCTTCTCGGGCTTGTACCCGACCGGAGCCTTGTCCAGAAACACAAACACGTTGGCGACTCCGCCGTCATCGCTGACGATCAAGTCCTCAGTGAGCAAGTTCGCGTTCGCCGCACAAACCTGTCCATCCTTGGGCGACGTTCCCTTCAGATACAAGATCCCCTGAGTTGGCTTGTTGCCTTTGAAGACAACCCGGCCAGTGACCGCTCCTACTCCCCCCTGTTCACCACCACCAGTGCTACTGCCGCTGCCCGCGTCGGCCGCTGTTGCTGCGGCCCGAGCGTTGCCGCCGTCTGTGGACGTCACCAATGTTTCTGCCGGCTTCACGCGGACGCTCGGTTCCGCATGGGCACCAGAGTCCAACTTCGCGCAACCGGCGATGCCCAACAGCAGACTCGCGCCGGCAGCCCACACACCAACAAGTTTTGGAGTTCGCGTTTTCATGATTCGCCTCCGTCCTACTCTTCCTTCTTTTCTGGATCGGGTTTGTCCGGCTTCGCGTCCGGGGCGGCAGGGGCGGATTTCGCCGTGGCTTGCTCAGCCAGCTTCCCTTCCCGCTCCATCAGCCGAACATAGTTCATCAACGCATCACGAGCCGCCACACTTTGGTGTCCCGCGTCCCCATCCATCAGTGGAGCAAACTGCTTCTGATTCTTCGGGAACGGCGCAGGCATCGATGTGTAAGGCGTGATCCAGCGTGGATTGTACAACCACAGCATCGTCCAGTCGGGGCGTAACCGATCGGCCACCTGATCCAGATTCGGACCACGGATGTCTTTTTTCGGGTCGGACGCCTTGAACTCCCGGCCACCGACCGAGTGGCACTTGATGCACAACGGCGCGTTCAGCACTCGCCACGATTCCTGTAAGTAATCTCCGCCCCGCTCCGGATGCCTCTCATGATAGGTCGCGTTCAGGTCCGCGAGATAACCCGGCTGTCGCTGCGGAATATTTTGGTACGGATACGGCACTCCGTCATAGGCCGCGAAGTAATTCGCCAGCGCCATGGCCTCGGCATCGCTCATGTTGAACTTCGGCATGCGGAGCACGGTCGTGTGCCGCAGCTTGGTCGGATTCTTGAGAAACTGATACAGCCAGGGAGTTTGCACCTTGAGGCCTTCGAGATACAGCGGCGGCGGGGACATCTGCCACGACAAGAACCGATTATTGCCCGAACTGAGTTTCATCAAATCATCGACCAGCCATTCGGCAAAGTGTCCGCCGCGAGCCGGTTTCTCCGATACCAGCCGTGGGGCCGGAACCAACATACGAGAGCCTGGATACAACACTTTTCCCCCGACATCGACAGTCTCCCATAGGTCGTAACCGTATTCGGCTTCCTCCGGCTCGTCGTCGGCCGTCGGTCGTGAGGAGACGAGACCCTTGAACGTCGCGACGGGTAGAGTCTCCGTGGCATCGCCTGTCTTGACCGTGTGAGTTTGGTTCGTCAGCGCCTTGCGAGACGGCTTCAGCTTGAGCAACAAGTCCAACCCTTCCGGATGATCGCCGGCGGCGAGTTCCGATGGCTGAACTTCGTCCAACTTCACTCCGTAGGCCACTTCCGGCAGATCGATCATATGGCAGCCGACGCAGTTGAACTTCTGCAACAGCTTCTCCCCTTCGACCTTCGCCAACTCGGCCCCCTTCGGCCGGTACTGGTATCTCTCTACCGGCGGCCGCGCAACGAGGCCCAGAACAAACGTCGAGATCGCTTCAATCTCTTTCTCATTCAACGGGAACTTCGGCATGCGAAGCCGTTCGTCGTAGAACTTCGTGGAGGTCTTCTCGTAGTCATAGCTGCGCGGGTCACGTAACTTTTGCCAGATGAATCCGGGGCGCCCGTGATGCAGGAGGCTCTCGTAGTAGAACGCGGCACTCAGTTCCTGCTCTTCTTGCTCATGACTGTTGAAGTCGCCCGATTTGGCCTTGAGGACTGCCTGTTCGACGCGATGCATTGTCGAGCTGCCGTCCGGCTCACCGTGATGATGCAGAAATTCTTCAATATGTTCCGGCGCGAGTCGCGATGGGTCTTTCAGTCCCCAGTCTTGCAATGCGGTGCCGATCGGGCGAGCGTTCTCGAAGTTCGGGATGTCGTGGCAGCCGTAACAACCATACCGGGAGATCGTGACACGTCCGAGATAATTCATCTTGCGTCGTCGCCACTCTTTCGGCGACATGTCCGCCTCGGCCTGTTCCGGCACGAGCTCGATTTCGTCCCCTTTGATGTTCTCGCGCGGGATCGGGTACTTGCGAGTGTCCATTGTCTTCTTGGCATCAGCCGGCGTGACGGTCTTGCGTCGAGCCAGCAAGAGTTCGACCAGCTTGTCGAGCTCCGCATCGCTGACCTCGATAGCGTCGTACTTCTGTGGTCCGCCGCTCAGCAGGAATGCCGCGATGTCGGCGGCCGGATCGATCAGCTTGTCCCCCTGCCCTTCCGGATCGAGAAACAAATCCGGCATACGCGTCCGAGGATGGTGCCGTTCCGGTTCTCGAATCCAGGTGTAGAGCCAATTGAACCCTTCACCTCCCGTTTTGATTTTCGCGGCCACTTTGCTGAGATTCGGGCCGAACTCGGCATGTGATCCCTTGTAGCGTTCGTCGTCATGGCTGTGGCACGCCAAGCAACCTTTTTGCGCAAAGAACAGCTTGCCGCGATCGGCGTTCGGCTGATAGCCCTTTTGAGGTGTGTCGAATTTCAACGTCTGTGACTTGTCAAAGAGATAATGCGCGATCGCCGCCAACTCGGCCTGCGAGTATTTCTGGCCGTCTTCGTCATGCTGATTCGACAGCTTGAAGAACTGCGGCATATTCGTCTTCGGACGGAATCGCTTTGGCTCTTCAGTCCAGTGCGTCAGCCATTCAGCGGTGGTCTTGCTGGCAACATGCCGCAAGCTGGGGCCAACCTTCCGCTCCGTTCCGGCAAAAGCCCTTGGGTCTTCGGCGATCTTACGAGATTCCTCGGCTGTTTGCGGTTCGAGCCGCAGGTCGGGACCGACCGGCTTGCCGGCGTCGAAGCCATTGATTTCATGGCAGCCGAAGCAGCCGTATTTCTTGATGAGCTGCCAACCTTCGTAAACCTTCGGGGCCGTCGCGCCGAACTTCGTGTTCTGGCCCAGTTCGACCACGGAGTGATGGCATTTCAAGCAAGCCGACTCGCGCAACCGAGCCGGCTGCATGGGGTATTCCCAGAAATGGTTGTTGAACCAAGCGTGATCGTGTTCCCACTCGTGAGCCTGATGCGGATCGTTGGGGGTGTGCGACGCGTTTGTGAAACTGGTCGCCGAACCTTGTCCATCGTGGCATGAGGTGCAACCGAATTCAGGTAGCGGATGAGGACTCGACGCGGACAAATAAACGTCCATCCGCGGATGCGTCGAGAACGGATGCTGATAAGTTCCATCCTGGCCATCTCCATGCTGGAAATCGGGCACGTCGCCCGGCCCAACGCGGTCGATTCCCATGTGGCACGTGCGGCAGCGGTCGTACCGCATCGTCTTGGCCATGCCGAGCGTGATCTTCATGTCGGGCAGCCAGTCTTGCTGCACCTTCATGTGCGAGTTAAATCCGTCGATGATCGGCTGTTCCATCAGCCAGCGTTTGAATGCTTTAACACCCGTCGGCGCGATGCGATCATGAACGACTTCCATTCGCGTGATATCTGCCTCGAATGCCTTGATGGCAGCAACCGCAGCGTCCCGATCCTTCGTGGTGTCCTTCAACTTCGCAGCGGCTTCGTTGCGAGCGGCATCACGCCGGTCGAGTTCGGCCTCCAGATCGACAACGGTCGTCTGCAATTCATCAAAGGACGCCTTCAAGGGTCGAAGTTTTTCGTCGTCCAATTGATCACGCACACCCAAATCGAAGTTGGCGCGTGCCACGTCCCGATAGGCTCGCACCTTGCGCACCTCGCGCATTTGCAGGTCGTAATCGTGGTTGAGTTGCTTGAACTCAGTCTCCAACTTCGACAGGTCCGCTGCCTTCTGCGAAAGTTCGGCCTCTTTCTGATCGCGATCCGATTTCAGTAGAGCGACTTTCGCCTCGTACCCCTGATCACCTTCCTCGCCACCCAGTTCCGCCTTGCGCTGAGTTTCCTCAGCAACGACCTTCTGAGCTTCCAGCTTGAAGAACTGCCGCTGGTAGTCCCGCCACTCGTCGTGATGGTCGAAGTACATCATCAGCAACGTCGAGGCAAACAGCACGACCATGCTCACCGCGAACCAGCGGTGCATCTTGGGAAGCGAACGGAAGTAATCTTCTGTGGCTGGCATGTTGGCGAAGCATCCTTGTGGTGGATGCGTCTCGCATCCGTCCGACGCGAGACGCGTCGACCACGAATCAGACGTTAAAGAACCATTCCGGGATCGCGATGAAGTACTTCAGGTTGACGGCCCAGCGGCAGACCATCTTGATGGGCAACGCTGCCATCATCAGCACCAGGTTCGAGAACACCATATACCGCACAAACCCCATGCGGAGGAAAAACGTCTTGAAGACCGTCAGGGCCATAATCATCGGCATCACGCCAAGATAGAAGCCGACCGCGATAAAACCAGGAGCCTCGCGGACTACGATGTAACCAGCCTGCGTCCAAAAACTGGAGTCGGCCGGTGCGATTGGCAACGGTTGCCCCAAACCCTTCAGCCAGAAGTATTCGGACAAGTTGACGTTGTTCAGCGCTTCCAGTTTGTGGACGTCCCAAAACTCGTAGATGCCGAATACGTTCCAGTTCGGGCCGCGCATGAACGTGCCGAGAACGATCATCCCGACCCACAGCGGCAAGAAGCCGAACAAGAACACACTGATCGCAAACTTTCGCTCGTTGAACGTATAATAGCCGTTGCCGAGCTTATTGAAGTCGATATACGGAATGGCCATCATTCCGCCGATAATCACGCTGGGAAACACCACGCCAGCGAGCCACGGATCGTAGTACACCAGCATTTCCTGCAGGCCCAGAAAGTACCACGGGGCCTTCGACGGATTCGGCGTCCTCACCGCCGAGGCTGGCTCTTCGAGAGGCGCCTGTAATGCGATGCCCCACAGGATCAGGACAGCCGTGACCGCAATCATGCAGATCATCTCGGTGTAGACCAAGTCCGGCCACACGAGCACCTTTTCATTCTTGTCCGCTTCGACAACCGGCCGACCTTCGGCTTTGCGGCGGTCGTTCTCATTCGCTCGATTGAGGAACAGCCAAGTGAAGAAGCCCACAATGAACAGCATTGCCACGATGGG
>JAYVSP010000737.1:0-16502 GCA_043775215.1 Planctomyces sp.
CACGTTCGCCGTCCCTGACAACGACAACGTCGCGCTGTCGTTGTCCGTCACGTTGATCGCGTCCGTCGTCGAGTTGCTCACCGACGCATTGCTCGTCGAAGTCGCCAGACTTCCCGTGAACGATTCCGGCCCCTCCACGGCCCGGTCATCCGTCGCCGTCACCGTCAAGCTCACCGTGTTGCCGTCCGCCGCCCCGCTGCTGAACGATTGACTGTTCGAACTGTAATCCGCGTTCGACGCCAGCGTGATCCCACTGATCGACGTCGCCAACGACGCCGTCGAGGGCAACCCCACGCCGCTGGTCACCAGTCCCAGAGTCACCGTCAACGAACCCGTCGCGCCCGCTTCCGCCGCCGTCGTCGAGCCCGACAACGCAATCGTCGCCGTGTCATTGTCCGTGATCGTGACCGCGTTCGTCGTTTGGCTGCCCAACGTGACCTGACCGCCAGTCCCGTCGGTCACCGCTCCCAGCGTTAATGTGTAGCCTTCATTTCCTTCGACCAATCGATCGTCCACGATGGTTGAGTTGATCGGTTGAGTGGCCGCGTTCAAGGAGCCCGCGCTGAACAAGATCGAACTGGTGGTTCGCGTGTAGTCGGCGGGTGTCGCCGCAGTTCCGGCAGTGTCCGAAACGGCCACGGAGACGTTCTGAGCCAAGGCGAGAATTCCGGTCCCCGTGGCCGTGATCGTCAACACAGCGTTCACCGCATGGGGAGTGGTTCCTTCCGCCGCAGTGCTGGTGGCCGCCGCGAACGCAATCGTTGCCGTGTCGTTGTCGGCGATCGTCACTGTTGCGGAATCGGGACTACCGACAGTCACATTGGAGTTGTTCGTCGAGGTTAACATCACGACGACGGTTTCATTGCCCTCGACTCGTCGGTCGTCCACGATGCCTGTCACATCGATCATTGCGGAACTGTTTCCGGCGAGAATCGTCACGAACGTGGAGAGCGCCGTGTAATCGGTCGTCGCGGTCGCGGTGCCGCCGACAGAAAAACTCACGACGAGGCCGCCGACCGGAGCGACGCCCTCGCTAAGGCTGACGGTATATTGCCCATTGTCGGTGGCCGTTTCGTTGGCCGAATTATCGTTGGCGGTGATCGACACCGTCACCAAGTGACTGAATACCACCGTGGTGGCCGTGTAGTTGATCTTAAACGTCTGACCACCAGCGGTGAATGTGGTCCCGTCGCTTTTGCCAGCGAACGTCCCACTCACGCTTGAGGCGGACAAAATGGTAAATGTGTCTCCGGCCGCGGAGGTGAACCCAACCGAGGAGACGTTCAGAGTGCTGCCGCCGAGCGTTGCCGTGCCGTTCACCACGACCTTGTCGTAGCCGGAGCCGGCGGTCGTCCCATTCAATTGGACGGTGTAGGTCGAGGTGGAATTGAAAGTCAAAGCTCCCGTATTGAGGATGCCGGTCGCGTTGGTGGTGTCGCCCGGAGAGAGAAAACCACTTCCTGTGAAGGTCACGGAACCGCCGACGGTGCCCGCGCTCGCGCCCTGTCCGCCTCCCAAAGTCCCGGTACTGGAGACAGTGACCGCGCTGCCGGAGGCTGTGGAACCATCGACCAACAGGCTGCCACCGCTGACGGCCGTCGCGCCCGTGAAGGTGTTGGCACCGGTGAGTGTTTGCGTTCCGCTGCCGGATTTTGTCACCGCCACTTTCTTAGTCGGACTCGTATCTTGGATCACGCTGGCGAAACTCTGGCTGGTCGATCCTTGGATCGTCAGCGTGGTTGTACTGTTGTTGCTGTTCGTGACCACTGCACTGGCCCCACCCCCGCTCAAACCTCCCACGGCGGCGTTGTTGCCGCTCATATCGAAGGTGACGCTGGCGTTGGCCATCGTCAGTGTGCCGTTGGCCGTGAATCCGCCAGAGGCGCTCGTTTTTGTTCCGCTGCCGCTTAGTGTCAGATTGTTGTACGTGATCGCTGTAATCGTCTGTGCGCCTGCCTTGTTGTACTCGACGGTTCCGGTGCCGGCCGTCAAGGAGCCGGCGTTACCAAAGGACAGGTTATTTCCGACCTGTAGAAGGCCGCCGTTGGTCATGTCGATCACGCCGATCTTTCCGCTGTTCCCACCGACGGTCACATTCCCGCTGACCGCGAGCTGCGAACTTGCGTTGAACGCAAGTGTTCCGGTTCCGCTCCCGGCGGTGTTGACCGTGATGCTGCTCGCCGTAGCCGCTGCGGTGTTGACCGTGACCGTCGCGCCCACCACAACAGTCACGCTGTCAGTTGAACCGGGAACTACCTGGGCATTCCAATTGATCGTCGTGTTGGTCGAGGCGGCGTTGGCGGTGAGAGTCAAGTTCTGGTCGTCCGTGATGGACGCCACCGTTCCGATGACAGCACCTCCCGTGGTCTGGAGGATGCTGCCGATCGCCAACTCCGTCGTGAACGCCGTGCTGGCGTTTCCAGTCACTGCCATCGAAGCAGTGGAGGTCGTGATCTTTCCAGACCGACTCACGGCCGCCCAACTGGAGGCCGCCGTCCAATTGCCACCAGTCGCGGTACTGGATATTGCGGCATCCGTGAACTCCGTCGTTGCCACGGCGGTTGAGGACTGCCCGGTGGCAGTTAAGAGCAGCATTGAGCCAGCATACTGTGACTCGACGAACCAAGTGGTTCCAACCACGCCCGGCGTGCCGTCAGTATCGGGGAAAATGCCTCGGTCATTTTGGCCATCTGCATTGGTGTCTACGTAGTAGCCCTCGAAGCCACCGACGCCGTCTTGCACATACCAGGGCAAGTTGCCCAAGGGAGCATCCCCAACCCCGTCGGTGCGCGTGACCTGAAACTTGATCGTCTCGCCCGCCGCGAAGTTTGTCCCGGCGGCGGCATCATTCGACGCGGTGATCTGAGCGGTCATACCAGGCGAATAATCGGGCAGGTCGGTCGTGACGACTGCGGACAGCAAGAGCCGAGGTTCAACGGTTTCGAGCAGTGTTCGTATTTCGGGAAGCTGCTGTCGGCGCGAGACATGTCGTCTCGACATAGAACTTCGCACGAGTTGTTTTCTCACCGCGGTCAACCAGGAGCAAGTCAACATGATGTGGCCTTTCAGGACGAACAGCGAAGGGATTCCGAAAGTGGGGCTCATCCCGAAACCAAAATGGGATTTCGAGGGCTGCGAAAGTTACCGAGTCGCAGCACGGCGGGCATACGCTTAAAAGCGTAAATCGGTAAAATCTGTTTAATCGTTGCAATCGTGTGCCGATTATTCTGCCTTCTTGAATTGCCTCGGCAGATTTTGTTTGGCTCTTCGACACGCCCGTTGACAAAGCTTGCTGCATGAGTTTGCATTCGTCGACATTCTGTCTCCGAATTGAAATGCGATGCTCGGTCACCGGACTCTCTCTCCCCCGAACCCCTCTCCCCGGAGTACCGGGGCGAGGGGACCGGAGCATGAATAACTCGTGAGTCCATAGATGTCCGCGACATTGCCGACCGCCGACCTGATCCTGACCAACATCTCTCCGGAGCGGTGGTCCTATCAGATTGTTGCTCGGCAGCAGTTGCTGGGACGCGGGCCGGATGCGGACATTCGCGTTCCCGGGCGCTTCACCTCGGTGTCTCGCCGTCATGCGCAGGTCTGGAGCGACTCGCACGGATTATGGATTTGCGACCTCGGCTCAATGGCGGGGACTCGTGTCAATGGAGTCGCCGTGGAAGGTATGGGGCGAGCCGCGATCGTTATCGGCGACAGGATTTGGTTGGGAGGGTTGCAGTTGGAAATCGTGCCCCATATCAGCCAGTCAGCCGCAGTCACCAGCCGTCATCAACCGGGTCGCGACTTGAGATTGACTCAGACGACGAGACTTCCAGTGGGTGGACCCCCGGAGATTGACCAGCTCACTATCGCCGAGCGAGAGGTTGTCCTGTGGATGTGTCGCGGAATCCTGGACGACGAGGCGATTGGCAAGAAGCTCAAACGCAGTCCGAACACGGTGCGGACACAGGTCGGCAGCATCTTTCAGAAGCTCCGCCTGCACTCGCGGGGCGACGTTGTGAATGTCCTCCGGAAACTGACCACGACTCCGCATGCAGGCCGCTTGCCGTCTCGGGTTGAGAACCATGCCGCGGTCGCACCCACATAGTGAACGGCACGGTGCTAAATCGGGAACTATTCTTCGTGCGGGCGAGATTGAGAGATGTTTAACCGCAACGCCATCGGCGTGTGCGAGTCGTATCCACCGCGCCCACGCCGATGGCGTTGGGGTTAATTAAACATGGCTCATTCGGTAATCCACGGAGGGCACGTCGTGTTTTTTTTTTGCCACAGATTGAACACGGATTGAACACGGATCAGGACAGGATAGGACAGGACAGGACAGGAGGCAGGGAATTGGAAAACAAGAAGAAGCGGCGGATGGGAATGCCGGACTACAGTTTTTGCGACGGATAAAAGCAGGCACCAAGCCAGAGGTTAGAAACCGTTACGCACTCTCGTTCCGTCACCTCACTCTATTCTTCTTTGCCTTGTTCGCCGTCCTGATCCGTGTTCAATCCGTGGCTTTGAAACTTGCCTCCCTCGAACACCGGAAGAGCCTTAAACAAAGCATCAATCTCGCCCGTGCGAAGAATAATTGCGGCTCTGTTCCTAAGATTCAGAAGACATTTCGTTTCGGAGCCCCCATCCTCGCTCACGTATCGGGTGACTTCGCGTTAATGATTAAACTGAGGCTGCGTAATTTGTTCCGAGTATCTCGGCTCTGGAGAGCGGTGTGGTCGATCGCTACAAGGCGGCGATGGCATCTGTTCTGTTTCTGCTGATCTGTTTGATCTGGGGCGGCAGCTTTCTGCTGATGAAGAAGGCGACGCTGGTGTTTTCGCCAGTGAGTATCGGAGCGTGGCGCGTGGTCGGCGGCGCGGCCGTGCTGCTGGTGTTGTGGCTATTGAAGCGGCATCCGGTGGGTTGGCGACGACGCGATTTGTGGTCGTTGGCCTTCGTTGTGTTTGCTGGTTACACGTGGCCCTATTGTCTGCAACCGTGGTTAATCGCTCGACACGGCAGCGCATTTATCGGCATGACGGTCAGTTTCACTCCGCTGTTTACCATGTTGGCCTCGGTGCCGTTGTTGAAAGTGATTCCGCATCCTCGGCAAGTGATCGGCGTTCTGGGAGCGCTCTGCGGTTTGGGCTTGCTAATGAGTGACGGTTTGTCGCGTCAGATTCCGGCCGCGCACTTGTTGTTGGCCACGACCGTTCCGTTTGGTTACGCGCTGGTCAATACCTGGGTGCGTGGGCGACTGACGCACGTGCCGCCGCTGACGATGTCGTTGGTATCGCTATTGATCGCTTCGGTATTGTTGCAACCGCTGTCGTGGTGCTCTGCGTCCCCGCTTCCTTCCAGTCCCGCGGCGTTTTGGCCGGCGGTCATCTCGCTGCTGGTCTTGGGCGTGGTGGGAACTGGGTTGGCAATGTACTGGTTCAACCAATTGATTCATGACCGCGGCCCGCTGTTCGCCGGCATGGTGACCAATCTGGTTCCAGCCGGAGCGGTCGTTTGGGGGTGGGTCGATGGCGAGCAAGTCACGTCCCAGCAACTGGCAGCGCTGGCGATCATCCTGCCGATGGCCGCCTTGGTGCAGTACGGTGGATCGACTGAGCCTCGCAGTCCTAATCCCGAATAACCCATTCAGCCGTGTGGGCGAAGTGATGCCTTTTTTGGCCACGGATGAAACACGGATGAAACACCGATCAAACAAAACCAGACGAATGAGATCCGAGTGGCGCCGACTGTCAAAATCACTTCCGAAATGATTCGTTAATCCGTGTTTCATCTGTGTTTCATCCGTGGCCAAAAACCGTTTGAGGTTTCGGACATCAGCCAGTGTGCCTGCGGCGTGCTGGATAGATCAATGAAAAAACCCGGCCGGAATCCGGTCGGGTTAAAGAGGCACTTCGGGAGTGCATCGGAAGTTTGATGCGCCCGCCAAAAGTCCGATTTGAAGTGGGGCAGGTTTTCAACCTGCCCGCGTTTCACGGCACTTCCGGCAGGTTAAAAACCTGCCCCACGACTTTTGGCGGGCGCTTCGGAAGTTTGATTTGCGCGTGCTATTCATTGCCTCCTTGGCTCGAATCTTGTTTGCCGGCAACTTCGATCAAGACGATCGGTTGGCAGTCACATTCATCAGCATGGTCGTTGAAGCCAAAACCATTGATCGAAGCGTGCGCGCCCCCATAGCAGCGGCCCTTGGTCAAACCGGAAACGTTGTACGACTGTGACACCGCACCAAACGCGTGAGCGAGGTCATTCAGTTCATTGGCCACGGAATCGCGGACGGCGGTCAATCCGACCACCATGCCGAGCACGGCAATTGTCAGCACCAACACCAATTCGGCCGAAATGATGAAACCAGCTTCATCATTAGCCAACAAACGAAAATTGCGCACCATGTCTATGTCCCCTTGAGTGTGAGAGAGAGAAACCGATGGAGGACGCTCGAGTTGGCCATCAGTCGGCGTGAGATTCAAACCTCAGCCGCCGGGCATTCATGTCGAGTCAGTCGCTCCAATCTGCAAGTGTGCTCAGAGAAAAGCAGACAGCGTGCCGAATCGGCGATTGTGTTCAGGTCCATCCGCATGAGAAGCACTGCAAGGGGTTCAATTGCCGAGGATTCACGGGTTTAACCGTTGGTCAAGACTTTTGAACGCGAGAGTGGCAACCAATTCTTCATGGTCCCAAACGTAAAGTGATTGAAACGCTTTAACGTTCAATCGTGACAAGTTGTCGAAACGAGCGGGGGTGATGTTTTCTTGGAGTACGGTGATGCATCGCCGACTTCTCTCACGGTGGAGTCTCACCAAGTATGGCATGACGCTCCGAGCCTATGAATCTTTCGAGCCACGACCGTGAGGGAGTGTTGGTTTTCAAGGACTTATTCTTCAGGCGGGGAAGAATGAGGTTTTTCCGATCAGCCGGAACGCGCTAGCGCGCGGTTCGTGAGTCAATCGACATTCCGAACCGGACGCTAGCGCGTTCCGGCTGATCAGTCATGGCCTCATTCGGTGCCGCGTGAAGAATAAAACCGCTCCCTGACGGTCAATGGCACTTACTTTAGTGAGCGGTAAGGCGGCAGCCGGCGAGCGTCTTGCCGCTCACTCACATGAACCCGAACTCGTAGTCTTGAAGACGCACTGGCAAAGTTTTTCGGTGGTGGCTTCAATTCCGATGCCTCACTACCGGAGAACCACGATGCCTTGCCGAAGCGCCTGCCTGAGCCTGCTGTTTCTCGCACTCACTGCCATAAAGCTACCGGCCGCCGAGCTGTTGTTTCCGCAGGAGCGGCAAGCGTTTTACACGCATGAGCCGATCGAGCTAGCGGTTTCAGCTCTGACCGACGGAACGAAAGCTGTCGTCGAGATCGTGCCAACTCAAGCTGGTCTCGCGCCGCTGAAGTTTGACGTCACCGGGCCGGGGACGAAGACGGTCGAGGTCGTCTCTGGATCGCTGGCACCTGATGCGTATGCGGTCAAGCTGGACGGCCAAGTGGTCGCGAAATTAATCGTCAGCAGTGGAGTGATCGATTCGACCTTGCTCGTGTCGCAGACCGCGGGGCTTAACGATCTGAAAGCCGGCGGCGCGAACTTCCTGCTGGGAAATGCATTCTCTTTCGGACGGTTCGATCCGCAACAGAGTGGGCCTAGTCTCAATCCGCGCGGGATCAAATCACAGGGAATGCGCGTCTTTGAGGACGCGATCGCCGCCAACTTGCCGATGGTCGTCTACATGTATTGGACCGGCTATGTGACTCATAAGCCGTTCGGCAGCATGAAGAGCTGGGGCAACGCCGAGATGAACGAGGCCATGCGGCTGCTGAGTTTTCACACCGCTCAGCGTCTGCGGCGGTTCGGCACGAACATCGTCAGCATTGGCACGCTTGATGAACCGGGTCTCGGCTGGGGCAAGACGCCGGCGGGAGGCATGGCATCGGGATTTTCCGATTGGGATGAGCAATCTTGGTATGAGCAACGCGGCTGGCAGTTCACGAACGATCCCGCGTCGCGGCCCGACGACGACTGGATGAAGTACATGACGATCCGCTGCGAAATCATGAAGGAATGCCAGCGGCAGGCTCGGCGAGACATCAAGTCGGTCTGGCCGCAAGGGATTTTTAGCACAGACTTATATGCTCCGCATGCGATCATGGACGGCACCGATCCGCTCAACCAAGAGGTCAACGACATTCCGTCGTCGCACGTCTTTGTCGATTGGGGCATCGACCGCCTGGGAGCCTACAGCGGCGTCGCATTGGAGAAGTCACACGATCCCAACTCACGGATGGCCCACGCGATGAACGGGCAGCTCTTCGGCGACCCAGTTCCGCAGCCGCAGCAGAGCTACGCCTATCGAGCCTGCATGAACGGCATGTTGGCCGCCGGTCTGAACAGCAACTGGTGGCTCAACACCACCGGAATGAAGCCCGCCGAACTGGCCGAGGTCAACAACGCCGCCAAGAAGATTGGTCCCGTGTTCAAGGAAACGATTCACACCGGGCATGATGTCGCCGTGCTCTGGAGTTTCACGGAAATCGCCATGCGGGAAAAGGAAATCACCGCCCGCGAAGCGTCCAAGAAAACCGGTGAGCCGATCAGGCTCATGGTCGCATCACTGCCGGAGAACTCCGCGATCAAAAGCAAAGAGATCGACATCAACGCCTACAACGTCGGCGGCGACTACAAAGAGACTGTGCTCACCGCGCATTACGCCGTGTCGCGAGCCGGCTATCCCGCTCACATCGTTCACGAACGGACGCTCCCTTACGGAGTGCTCAAGAACTACAAGACGCTGGTGATCGTTGGCCAAACGCAGGATCTACCCGAACCGATCGACGAAACGCTCCGGCAGTTCGTTGGGGCTGGCGGTCGGATTATCACCGATAAAAGCACGACCCAGAAATTCGACAACACGATCGTCGCGGACGTTGATCTGAAAGGGTTGTCCTACCGCTGGAACGTCCTTTTTCAGCAAGACCCCAAGACATTCAAGACCCCGCGCGAGGCCAGTACGTTTCAAACGAACCACTTTATGGACGAGCCGGTTCGCACCGCGGTCGCTCCATTCAAAGCCGCACTGCGTCAGACCGCCGCGCGACTGTGGATTGAAACCGACTCGAATGAATTGCTCACTGAACATCAAATGGCCGGTGAGGGTACGATCGTGCTGATGGTCAACGGCTACGAAGAACTGCCTCAAATCGCCGACGACAAGAAGCACGCGATCTACAACTACGCTTCCCGTAGTGCAACCTTTCAGCTTGCCATCGAAGGCCGCGCGATGCCGATCGTCTACACGCTCGAAGGTCCAAACTTCGACAGGTCTCAAAAACTTGCCGACCCAACAAAACCTCAAACCGTCACCTTCGAGCCAGCCGAGATGAAGGTCTACTTCATCGCCCCGCGCGAACCGGAAGGGATCACCGTAGCCGTCACTGTGCATCGCGGATCACTCTCGCTCGAAGCCAGTTTAAATAAATTGAGTATGCCGTGGCCGCTGGTCGTTTCCGTCAGCGATCCGTCCGGCAAAGAGTTGTTTCGCTTGAATCGCTCAACCAACTTGGCCGGCAAATTCCATGAAACGCTGCCGCTCGGCGCGAACGCCGCCGCCGGTGAGTACACGATCACAATCAGCAGTCCGGTCGCCAACTTGGCCGCGCAAACCAAGGTCGCTCACGCTGTCGAAGCCCGCGCGCCGCACACTGTCGCCCCCGTGAGAATCTTCGATGCTGAACGACTCAAACTGTTTCTGACCTCCAAGCCGAAGGTCACGATTGTCACACTGCCCGATCTGCCTCCCAACCTGATCACGACGCTCAGCGACGCCTTGCAGAAGGCCGGCGTCACGGTGTCGCAAGCAGCCGATACATCCGTGCTCCGCAAAGTCACCTACCCACGCGTCTGGAATCCGTACGCCAACGTGTTCACGATTGACCCCGACAAGAAACCCGGTGCCGTCAAAGCCGACCGGCAAATCGCGCTCGGCACCACCGCCGACGGCACGTTGACCGCCAAGAGTGCCGATGGACAGGATGTCTCGTCGGACTGGCGGCAGCCCAACAGCCTGATCACGATCACCGGCGAGGGCTTCGTCGATTTCAGCGGTGACGCCGAACAATGCTACGAGCCGGGAGTCCAACTGCACGTCAACGAGCAACGCCAAATCATTCCGTTGAATGCACAAGTCCGCGAAGAAAAGACGTCGCCCGAATTCCGAATGCACTGGGCCAAACCGTGGTCGCGTCTCACTTCACACGTCGGCGCGTATCAGCTTCCCGCGCAGCTTCCCGAAGCCTACACGACCGACTCGCACCTGATCGTGCTGGGCAGCAGCACCACCAGTCGCACGATGGCCGTACTTCAAGCCAGTGAACTCCTGCCGCAAATCGCCGACGAAAAATACCCCGGCCCCGGCGGCGCACTCGTCAGCTTGGCATGGAGCCCCTTCGCCGTCGAAAAAAACGCGATCGTCATCGCGGGAACCGACCCCGTGGGCCTGAAGGCTGGCATCGACGAATTGATCAAGCTGTTGAAGTAGCTCATTCTCTCGGGAGCGACCAATGACCAGAGCCAGAAGACAGATACGTGACCTGCATGCGCTCGATAATGAGGGGATGGTTTTGTGTAATCCACGCGACAAGGAAGCGGCACATCGAGCCGAAATGCAAGGCATCGCCACGGATGATCGCGCTGCGGTGACATGCCTGGAGTGCTTATCACTTCTCTACAAAGTTGACAAAGCTCGAAATGAGCAGCATTAACATTCCTGGTGCGTTTCAACTCCGTTCCCCCGGCGTTGCCGGTCTCATCCCATGAGGTCTCCATGCTCAGTTCCTCCATCGAACACGAAGTCTCCCGGCAACAAGCGGAGCTGCATCAGTATGTCACATCGGGGCAGCATCAACAGGGGATTTATGGCCTGCAGTGGGGTGATCCGCGTCGCCATCCGCATCTGCAAGAAGTCGTCGAGCGCGCGATTGACCCCTATTTGGCGTCAGGCGACCTAACCGTCTTGGAGATCGGCGCGGGGGGAGGACGTTGGAGCCGCGAGTTGGTCGGCCGCTCGGCGCGATTGATTCTCGTCGATGGCGAGCCGATGTTTGAACAGGCCATCCGGCGGCATTCGGACTGCCGAAACGTCGAGTTCGTCGTCTCGCCGGACGGAGCCTTGCCGACCATCGCCGACGCCTCTGTGGATTTCGCGTTCTCGTTCGACACCTTCGTTCATTTTCACAACGATCTCTTCGCCCGCTACGTCGCGTCGATCGGACGCATCCTCAAACCGGGCGGATACCTGACGCTGCACTTCGCCCGCGAGTATCCCGAACTGGCCGACCACAACTCAACCCACTTCAATTACCAGCAAGATGAAGACGTGGCCGACCTGTTGGCCCACCATCAACTCCGCCTGACGGGCCGTCAGATTGATTTCAAAATGGGCTGGGGATCGAAGCTCGTCGTGGCGAAAAAGGACTGGTAGGGCGAGCGGCAGTTGAAAACTTTACCAGCCGGTGTCAGGCACCGCTGTCGCAATCACATGAGTTGGAATGACAAATGTTTCACACCGGACCTCGCCTATGATTCCGTGGCATCGAATGTTTGGGATCGCGCTCACTGACCTGTTGACCGGCACGGCTTGGGAGGTCGTGATGGAGTTGGATCTCTCGGTCAAGCAGCAGCGGTTGGACATTGTCGTCGTTCGCCGAGGCAAAGGGCCGCAACCACGCGAATTACCCGACGGGCTGGGGCCTCTGGCCGACCATAACCTGGTGACCTACAAATCGCTGCGCGAACCGCTCGATGGCTGGGCACTCAAAGAACTCGCGGGACACTCAGTCAATTACCGCAAACAAGTCAGCCCGTCGTTGGATCAGTTGTTGCCGGAGGAATCGTTTCGGCTGTTCGCCGTTTGCACTCGGTTTCCTGAGAAGTTGGCAACTCAAGTAGTCTGGAAAAAAGTTGGGCCAGGAGTCTACGACGTCCCCTGGGGCACGGACAAAATACGCTTGTTGGTGCTCAGCGAGATGCCGTTGGAAGATCGCAACGCCTTTTGGAACCTATTCAGCGCCGACCGCGAGCGGATAGATTATGCCTCCGTGAAGTATCGTCAGCGGCCCAGTGACGCCAGTTCGCTCTTGAAGCTACTTTACGAGAACTACAAAGAAGAGGGAGTGGCCATGACCTACACAGTAAGAGATTTTTGGCGAGACATCACGAAGGAGCATCTCGATTCGTTGACTCCCAACGAACGTCTTGCCGGGATGTCCCCGGACGAATTGCTTGCGGCGATGCCGACGGAACAACTTCGTGAAGTCGTCCGCAAAGCAGAACTGAAGCTGGCTCACTCGCCGGACAAGAAAGAACCGCAGACCAAATCGCGCGCGAAATCTAGACGAGTTGCAAAGCGAGGCAGCCATTGATTCCGGTTGAACCGGCAATCCTGGAGTGCGGGCTATTGCTGTTCGGCTTGCGGAGCTCGGGCTTGCATCAGGAGCAGCGTCACCAGCTTCGCGATGCCTTGCGCTTGCGTGACTGGAACGTCGAATTGAAGGCGCGCGGCGGTCGGCTCACAGGCAACGGCAAGTCCGATAAATGACGGCTGGAGCTGAAGTCCGTCGATCATCGCATCGTCGATCGGAAAGGGCAGCACCTTCTCGCGAGCGGCCAGTTTGATGCCCGCGGCAATCAGCCGCGCGACATCGGTCAATGCGACAACGTTGGCCTTTTCGACAAACCGCTTTCGAGCGGCCGTTACGACGGCGTCCTTCGACTTCGTTGAACTCACCGCATTGACGAGGTCTTCCAATTGTGTCTTGTCGCCGCCGAATGTCTGCAACGAACGGTTGGCTTGATACAGGATGAGCTGCCGCATCCCGTCCGGGCCGTACAGCAGCGTCATGATTTTCTGCTGAATGCCCAGCGGGTCCAATGACGGATCGATTTCTTGCTTCATCGTCAGCCGATCAACTTCCACGCCGCCAACTTTCTCGGCGGCCGGTTCCAAGGTCATCGTCTGTTTGAGGCCAATCGACTGAATTTCTCCCATTGCCTTGAACATCGTTCGGCTGATCTCACGCAAACGTGTGGTCGGGGTGATCTCGATGACCGAACCGCCTTGCATAGCTCCGATGGAAGTCGGATCGAGGTCGAAGTAGCCTGCCATTTCCCCCCACTTGAGTTGACGCATTTCTTTTACGCTGTCGTCGAACAAGGCTTTGGACTCGTCCGACGCGCCGCCGATCATTGCCTTTGTCATTTTCAACGACCATTCGACCATGCCCGGCATATCGGCCTTCACGCCAAAGTACGTCAGCTTGTTCGCGGGAAGCTGGCTCAGCAGTGATAACTCACTGGTTGGCTGACTGCTCAAGAACTTGGCGGTCGCCGTTCCTTCGTCCACTTGCAGCCGGTCCTCACAGCGGATCGTCGCCTTCGAGAACGTGACCCCCAGTGTCAGACTTTGCGAGTCGCGCACCGCTTGCACTCCCGCTTTACCGAGCGAGCGATAGATGTCGAAAATCATGGCGATCTGTTGCCGCTGTGGTTCGGGCGACAACTCGGAGAGTTGTTTTAGCAGCGCTTCCAATTGTGGCTCGGCCTGTTGTAGTTCGTTGTCAAACGCTTTGGCGAGTTGTCGCAGGTGAATCAGCACGGACACATCTGCCGCGTCGAACAATTTCCCAGAGGCCGCGTCAGTCTTTGACCACAATGTCGAGCCTTTGCCACTCAGCCGCTCTTTGACTTTGCCGAGCGACGCTTCGTCCTCGGAATAAATGGCGAGCTTGTCAGCCGCGTGAAACGAGAAGCCCGGCGGCAAAGCGTCCTTCACAGCCGCGGAATCGGTGGCCGGAACCACAAAGACGAGCGTCGGCTTCTGACGTGACTCGGCGAACACGATCGCCCACCAATCTTTTTCCACGTCCACTCCGGCCAGCGTCGGATTCGAGATCGTTAAGCCCATCGCGGGGAGATTCGCTTTGATTGCATCACCGATTCCCGGCTGCACCTCATTCACAAAGTCACCGAGTTTTTCCAACGTCGCCTGCGGAGCTTTCAATCGCAGTACGACACTGGCCGAATCCGGAATGGCATCCCGCGGTTCAACGCCCCAGGCGGCTGTGACGCTCAACCCACAGATCGACACCACAACGAGACACCAGTGACGCGGACTCAGCAATTGGCACATGTTCGGTTTCCTCATAAGAAGTTCATGGGCGTTTTCTTGAAGTGCGGCGATGCATCGCCGCGTTCCAAGTTTCGCTGGATTATTGACATACCGGCCTGGCATTGCGACTCATCAGGAGTCGAGCGACGCCGAGAACGCCGCGACCAAGCGAGCAGGGTGATCGGTCGTGATGGACTCGATCCCTTCATCACGCAGCCAGAAAGCGCGTTCGACGGTGTTCACCGTCCAGACGCACGTTTTCAAACCCGCTTGTCGAATGCTTGCGATGTCGCCGCCCGACCGCTCTAAAACGTCGTTGACATCCAAACCATTCAAGCCGGCCGCGACCACCCGCTCGATCAGTACGACCGTCGCAGGATCGAGCCGTTTGTCCGCAGAGCCGGCTCGAGCGAACTGTTCTGTCACCCACAACGCGATTCGCTCGGGAAGTGATTTCTTGACGGCGGCGATCATGTCGAAGTCGAGCCCAATCAGCACTGTCTGCTCGCGCGACGCGCGCGCGTTCCGCAAGACACGCTGCAATTCCAGAATCGCCGCCGGCCCGCACTTCATTTCGATGAACAGTCGTTTGGCAGCCGGAACGATGTCGAGCACTTCGCTCAGCGTCGGAATCCTCTCATCCGCGAAGCGTGTTGACTTCCACGAGCCAGCATCCAACGTCTTCAGTTCCGCGAGCGAACGCGTCGCCACCGCCCAATCGACGCCACAAGTTCGCAGCGTCGTGTCATCGTGAATGGCGACCAGTTGCCCATCCGCCGTGAGCTGCACGTCGATCTCGGCCGCATCGGCACCTTGCCGCCACGCTTCTTGAATGGACGCCAGTGTGTTTTCAGGAGCATCCGCCGAAGCTCCGCGATGTGCGATGATTTCGGGTGACATGAGTTTCCTCTTCGCTTTTTTACGAGCTGAACGGCGTCGCCCTGACGCCGGTGCTGGATCGGCCGCTGACCGTTTACTGGGTCATGCTCAAGGTTGTCGGCACCGCCGTGATTTTCAAAGCGGGAAGAGTGACAAGCCCCTGTGCGTCGACTTGGCCTTCACCTTTGTCGGCACCGAATGTCCATTGGAACGTCTCACCGGGCTTGAGCTGAAAACTCTGTAGGCGGCGCAGCGTGACGTCGGCACTGGCTTCTTTCGGGATTTCGAACTGCGTCATGAGGTCCGACGCATTAACAAGGTAGAGCGACATTTCAAACTTCTCGGCCAAGTCGCTGATGTTCTTCCAGCGGAAGAACGCGTTGACCTGACCGGCCGCCGTGCTCTTCAAATCATCGGGCCACGGAAGTTTGGAATTGCTGGTGGCATTCGTGAAGACCGCATACGCCTCGTTCTTTTTGAGGCTCAGCCAATCGAACGAATCGATCAGGTCGTTCACCTTCATAATCTGAGCCGAATTGTTGGCGTGCCCGAACGGCCCCCAATAAAAGTAGAGCGCGTACTTGCGGTCGTTCATCGCTTTCACAAATCGATCATGCCCCTCGGCCCAGCCGTCGTTCGGCGCGGAGTAGTCGATGCAGACCGGTGGCTCTGGCAGCGTGACATTCTCAGGAATCGACTGCGGCGGAAAATACATGCGGTTGGAAACATGCTCGATCCCCGCCGGCACATTCGCCTTGATGGCCGCGAACAGGTCGCCGTGACGCATGCCGATGCCGAGCGTTCCACTTCCGCCCATCGAATTGCCGCTCAGATAAACGCGATTCGGATCGATCTCATATTTCTGGATGATCCACTTCACGGTATCGATCACGCGCTTCTCCACGGACGTCGTATCGCCGCCGGAATTCCTTTTGATCAAGCCCTGATCCTTGCCGTGCATCCCGCCCCACCACCAATCGCGAGCCTGGTGTTTGCGGCAATCGACATACAGCGCGTAGTGGTCGTCGGGAGAACGATAGATATCGTGATTGCCGACGGTCTTGGTGCAATTCACGCATGACATCACATCGTGCCCCGCCGAGTGCAGCACCACATACAGCGGTGCGTTCTTGCGATCCTCCTTGGGATGAATGACAACGAAAGTATCTTGCTGAGGACTCGCATAGCCCCACTCTGGTTTCACGCCCGCCTCGAACGTCTCCATCGCCCGGCCGTTGATGACGGCGTCTTTGGATGCATCCTTGGTTGGAGCCCAAGCCGTATCGTCAGCACGCAACGGCAGAGCGACGAGCAGTAACAAAGCCAGCCAAATGGTTTTCATATTTTGTTGTCCAAGTAGTTCGACTGTCTAAGTTTTAGTGACACAGCGTAAGTTATTTGGTATTTGTTTCTTCCACGAGTCGTGTTGGAGTTCGAACTCAAGGAAGGAGCAG
>JAYVSP010000738.1:0-2871 GCA_043775215.1 Planctomyces sp.
GGGCTTCTTATTGTTGTTCTATTCGTCACCCAGGGCTTCGCCCTGGGCTATCGAGTTGCACCCCTTTGGGGCGAAAAACAAGACTGTGCAACTTCAAAAAGCGTCAGCGAGGGCGAACGCTCCAACTGAATTCGGATCGATTCGGGCGTTCGCCCTCGCTGACGCTTCGGGTTAATTTGCTCCACGGAGACGCAATGTGTTTCGTACACTCGCATGATTACCACCGCCGTGGCAGCATTCGCCTGAGTGCGTCACACTCCGAACCCCGCCTTGCTGCGTGAACTCGAATCAAACCCTGCCGACTCACGGAGATCACCATGACCTTCCGCAAACATCACTCTCATCTTGTGGTTTGTTGGTTTTTGGTCTTTGCCACTGTTGCGTCGAACCGCGGAGTCGCTCAAACGCCGAACCCGGAATTCACGCACGCTCTGCCGATGGCCGTGCAACGCGGCGCGACGACCGACGTCACAGTCTTCACGTACCCGAATCAGAAGAAGGGCTATGACGGCACGTTCGCCGTACTGTTCCAAGGCGACGGACTGAAGGCTGAGATCATCCCGCGCGGCGAAAAGGAATCGGTCGATCAGCTCAAACTGAAGGTCATCGTCGAGCCGACTGCCGTGTTGGGCGTGCGTGAATTCCGCGTCGCGGCGGCGAATGGGGTTTCGACCTGCGGGCAACTGCTGATCGTCGACGGACCGGTTGTCACCGAGCAGACTGAACCTCATGCCGACCGCGATAAGGCTCAAGCAGTGCAAATTGGCCAAACAGTTTCCGGCATGTTGACGGCCAAAGAGCAAGTCGACGTCTACAAGATCACAGCGACGGCTGGGCAGTCGGTGACGTTTGCGATGCACTGCTTCCGGTTCTTTTACAAACGACACAACCAGTTCGACACGCTCGATCCGATTTTGGTCATCAGTGATGCGACCGGCCGCGAGCTGTCGGCCAACGACGACTTCCACTTTGCCGATTCACTGGTGAGTTACAAGTTCGAGCAAGCCGGCGACTACTTCATTACGGTGCGCGATGTCGACTTCAACGGCACAGGAGCATTCACCTACGTCTTGCAAACGACTGACCGGCCTTTCATCACCGCTGTATTCCCGATGGTCGTGTCACCGGGCGGGCCGATGACGTTTCAAGTTGCGGGCTACAACATCGTGTCGCCTGCCGCCGAGTTGATGCCCAACTCGTTGCCGAGCCCCGCGCCGCTCGGTCGGCAGTCAGTGCAGTTGTCACCGGGAGCCCCTGCTTTCAACCCAGTGATGATTGAAGTCACCGACTTGCCGCTCGTTGCCGATGTCGAGCCGAACGACAAGCCGGATCAGCAACAAGCGGTCTCATTCCCTCAAGGAATCAATGGCCGCATGGACCAGCCGAATGACGTTGATAGTTACGCGATCACGCTGAAGGCGGGACTGGTTGTGCAGTGCGAAGTCACCGCACGCCGCATCGGGTCGAGTCTCGATTCCACGATTCGTGTATTGAATGACAAAGGAGGGGTAATCGCCGCAAACGACGACATTCATCCGCGAACGAAAGATTCGTTGCTGGTCTTCACGGCTCCGGCCGATGGCCTCTACACGTTGCAGATTCGCGACCTGCTGTATCGCGGCGGGCCGACATTCGGCTACTTCCTTTCTGTCAAACCTGAAGTGCCCGACTTCACCGTCCAGTGCGACGAAGATCGAGCGGGCCTCGGTCCCGGAACGAACATGCCCTGGTACGTCCGCATCGCGAGGACCGGCGGCTTCAACGCGCCGGTCGAGTTCCGCATCAAGGGTCTGCCTCCCGGCATCACGGTCAATCCGCTGACGGTTCCCGCTCACGCGACCGACGGCGTGCTGATCCTGCAAGCCGCCGCCGACGCGAAGCCCGTCGCGTCGTTCGTGAGAGTCTTCGCCAAAGCGACTGTCACTGGCTCTGATGGTCAGCCACGCGTGATCGAAAAACTCGTCGAGCCACTGACCGAAATGGAAATGCCCGGCGGCGGACGCATGATCTGGCCGGTCGAAACACACATCGTTTCGGTCTGCTCGAATTTCGACGTCGCCTCCGTACGCGTGTCACCGACCGAGATCACGATCAAGCCGGGCGAGAAGGCGACCATCGAAGTCGAGCTCACCCGCCGCGAAACCTACAAAGACCGGCTGACGCTCGACGTGATGCTGCAACACCTCGGCAGTATTTTCGGCAACCCGTTGCCTCCGGGTGTGAAGCTCGTCGAAGCCGGGAGCAAGATGTCGCTCGACCCGACCGAAACCAAAGGCCGAGTCATCATCGAAGCCGCTCCCGACGCGAAGCCGTTCGACCGAGTGCCAATCTGCATTAACGCCAACGTCTCGCTCAGCTTCGTCCAAAAGCGGCCCTATGCCAGTCAACCGATCTGGTTGTCGGTCAAGCCGTGAGAGTGTGATCCGCGAGTGTAGTCTGACCCCTTGTGGAGCCGTTGAACTTCGCGGCACTCGCGTCGCAAAAAATAAACTACATGTGCGAATTCGGCTCGACGGGTGAAGCGAATTGGTTTCAAAAGGAGTGGGCCAAGACCGGCAAGAAACTCGACATGGGCAAAAGTTGCATCCGGTTCAAGAAGCTGGACGACCTCGCCTTTGACGTCATCGGCTAAGCCATCCGCCGCGTGTCGACGAAGAAATACATCGAGTACTACGAATCGGCCCTGCGGGATTCCAGAAAGCAATCCGCAGTGAAATCCACGAAGCCAATCCGGAAGAAAGTCCAAGCGAAGAAATATTCTTCACGCGGGGAAGATTGAGAGATGTTTAACCGCAACGCCATCGGCGTGCGCGAGTCGTATCCACCGCGCCCATGCCGATGGCATTGGGGTTAAACAAAGCATCAATCTCG
>JAYVSP010000739.1:0-8465 GCA_043775215.1 Planctomyces sp.
TCTCTGGGTAGCCACGCTCGCCAGAGTGTGGGCGAATCGCGGGAAAACCCACGTTCTGGCGAACGTGGCTACCTAACCTTCTCTGCGGGTCCACTTTAGCACCGGAGTCTGGATTTGGACCTTGGGCCTTCTTTGATTATTGGGACTTGGACATTGGAAATTAACGTCAAGAGGATGCCATGAAACAGTTCTCGGTTTTATCAGTTGCCTTGTGGATGCTCACGTTCGCCGTGGCACTGTCGGTGACTAACGCGGTGATCGCGGCCGAAGATGTCATTCCGCCAGCCAGCCAGCGATTTGTCAGCAAAGACGCGGACGAGGTACCCAACTTCCAACAGCACGTCGTGCCGCTGCTGAGCCGTTTGGGCTGCAACGGTCGCGCGTGTCACGGGTCATTCCAAGGGCAGGGGGGCTTCCGACTGTCGCTGTTTGGATACGACTTCAAGCTCGACCACGAAGGGATGACGAAAGGCGATGCCGAGAAAAAGAAGGAGCCGCGCGTCCTGATTGAGGAACCGGAAGACAGTCTCACGCTGCTGAAGGCGACTCAGGAAACGCCGCACCGTGGCGGCAAGCGCATGGACGTCGATAGCTGGCAATACAACATCTTCCGCAATTGGATCAAAGCCGGAGCCAAGACTGTTGCCGAGGACGCTCCGACGTTCGTCCGCCTGGACGTCACTCCGCGGGAAATTCAATTCGCCAAGAATGGCGAACAGACGCAACTCAAAGCGGTGGCCGTTTGGTCGAATGGAACTCAAGAAGACGTTACGCCGTTGTGCCGGTTCAACAGCAACGATGAAGTGATGGCTTCGATCGACGCGAACGGACTCGTCACAGCGGGCGATATGGGTGACACACATGTCGTCGTGAACTACGACGCGGGCGTTGTGCCAATCCCGGTCATCCGCCCCGTCAGCGACAAGGCTGGCGACAAGTATCCACAGATCGCGACGGCCACCAAGGTCGATGAATTGGTCGTCCAAAAACTTCGCAAGCTGGGCATCGTTCCGTCCGAATTGTGCGAAGACCACGAATTCCTCCGCCGAGCCAGCCTGGACATCACAGGTACGCTGCCGGCTCCGCAAGAGGTGGTCGCGTTCCTGTCCGACACGGACTCGAACAAACGCGCCAAGAAGATCGACGAGCTGCTCGAACGCCCCGGCTATGCCGCATGGTGGGCCACAAAGCTCTCGGACTTCACCGGCAACAATGCCAACATGCTCAATCGAGGCAATGTGATCCGCGGTGCGGCCGCGGCGCAGGCTTGGTACGACTGGCTCTTCAGCCGAGTCGCCAACAATACGCCGTACGACGAACTCGTCGCGGGCATCGTCGCGGGCAAGAGCCGCAAGGACGGAGAGTCTTACGAAGACTACTGCCAGCGGATGTCCGGCTACTTCGCTTCCAAGAGCGAGACCAGCTATGGCGATCATCCCAGTCTCGATTTCTTCTGGTCGAGGCAGAACTTTCTCAAGTCCGAAGACCGAGCGATCGGGTTCGCCTACACCTTCATGGGCATGCGCATCCAGTGCGCTCAATGCCACAAGCACCCGTTCGATCAATGGACTCAAAACGACTTCAATCAGTTCAAGGAGTTCTTCAACGGCACGGCGATGCGGACTCGCCCCGAGGACAAAGACAACCTCGACGCGATGCTGGTCTCGCTGGGAGTCGACAAGAAAGCCAAAGGCAACGATCTCCAAAAATTGCTCCCCGCCGAAATGAATAAAGGCAAAGTGGTCCCGTTTGAGGAACTTGTCGTCCAGAAGCCACAGGCTCCCAAGGCCAACGACAAGGACCGTAAAAAGGACAAGGACAAAGACAACGGGAAGGCGAATGCTCGCAAGCCGGCCGGCCCCTCAGCCAAGTTGCTCGGCGGCGACGTGATCTATCTGACCGAATACGACGACCCGCGCTCGCCGTTGATGTCCTGGCTGCGCGAAAAGAACAACCGCTTCTTCGCGCGAGCGTTCGTGAATCGCGTTTGGTCGAACTACTTCAGCGTTGGCATCGTCAATCCGGCGGATGACATGAGCTTGGCGAACGCGCCCAGCAACGCGCCGCTGCTCGACTATCTGGCCACCGAGTTCGTCGAGCACAACTTCGACATGAAGTGGCTGCACCGCGAAATCTGCAACAGCGCGGCCTACCAACGAAGCTGGCATCCGAACGAGACCAACAAGCTCGATCAGAAAAACTTCTCGCACGCGATCCCGCGTCGCCTGCCCGCGGAAGTTGCGGTGGATGTCATTAAGCAAGCCACCCTGTCCGACACGGAGTTCGCGAACTTCACGGCCAACTTGAAGGGCCGAGCGATTTTCAATGCGATCCCGAATCAGAAGAACCAGGGACAGGGAGCGGGATTCGCCGTCACCGTCTTCGGCCGTTCGACTCGCGAAAGCAACTGCGACTGCGATCGGTCGATGGAAGCCAGCCTGTTGCAAACCGTCTACATGCAGAACGACGACGACATCGTCAAGCTGCTCGGCGACGGCAAAGGTTGGGTGCGCTCACTGACGCAAGTCCAGTCCGCAAAGCCGGCGCGGCCTGAACGAAATGACAAAGAGATTGCCAACGCCAAATCCGTCCGGCGCAACTTCGAGAAAGCATTGGAAGTGAACCAACGCGCGTTGAAGAACGCGCGCAAGGCCGGCAAAGAAGGTCAGGTCAAAGAGATCGAAGAACGCATCGCCGAACTCAAGGCCAAGATCGCGAAGGGGCAATCCGTCGCTGAAGTCAAAACCGATGAGACTCCCCAGCCGGCGGACATCGTCCGCTTGGAACCTGACGAGTTGATCAAATCCGCCTACCTCCGCTCGCTCAGTCGGTTGCCGGAGGCAGCGGAAATGGAGACCTCGAAGAAGTTCCTCGCTCAATCCGAAGACACCGCGACCGGAGCCCGCGACCTGTTGTGGGCGTTAATGAATACGAAAGAATTCATCGTGAATCACTAATTTGGAGTGCGGCGATGCATCGCCGCTTTCCATTGCGGCGGAGCCGCTTTTCTTCTGTCTATTCCAGCAAACCCCATTCGATTCCAAGAAAACAAAAAGCGGCTCCGCCGCAATCCAAAGCGGTGATGCATCACCGCACTCCAAAATGAAAGGATAATCTCATGCCCACGACAACGACTTGTAATGGTGTGCGACGCCGCGACTTCTTGAAAGCTGGCGTGATCGGCGGGACCGGCTTGACGCTGGCCAACTATTTGAAATTCGCCTCGGCCGGCGAAGTGAGTGCGCGAGCAGCCGCCAAAGCGGCGATCTTTATCAACCTGACCGGTGGTCCGTCGCACATGGACACGTTCGACCTCAAGCCGGATGCGAAGAGCGAATTCCGCGGCGAGTTCGAGCCAATTCAGACATCGGTCGACGGAGTCGAAATCAGCGAGTACTTGCCGAAGCTCGCACAAAATATGCATCTCTTCACGATCCTTCGCGGCGTGACGCACACGCTGGCCGCTCACGAATTGGGGACCGAATACGTCAATGCGGGCAATCGTCCGCTCCCGTCGCTGGAGTATCCCAGCTACGGTGCGATCGTCACAAAGGAACTCGGTGGCAACGGCAACATCCCGCCGAGCGTCGCCATTCCCAGCAGCCGTCAGAAGACTGGCTACCTCGGCGTGCAGTATGCGCCGCTCAACACGGGTGCCACTCCGAAGGTGGGCGAGATGTTTTCCGTCCGCGGCTTGAAGCTGTCTGGCGGCTTGACGATCGACGCCGTCGAGAAGCGGCAATCGCTGCTCAAAGATCTGGATCGTACGTTCCGCGGCTTTGAAGAGACCAATCAATTGGTGAAAGGCCTCGATAAGTTCGGCCAGCAGGCACACGCGATGATCACCTCGCCGAAGTCGCGCGAGGCATTCGACGTCAGCAAAGAATCGCCCAACTTTCAAAAGCTGTTCGGCGAAACGCCGTTCGACCAGAGTTGCTTGTTGGCCGCTCGCCTGATCGAAGCGGGCACGCGGTTCGTGACGATCGAAATCGGCGGCTGGGACACACACCAGGACAACTGGAATCGCCTGAAAAGCCGCAACTTGCCGACACTCGACAGCGGCCTGTCTGGTTTGTTGCAAGGTCTCGAACTGAAAGGGATGCTCGACTCGACGACCGTGTTCGTCACGGGCGAGTTTGGCCGCACGCCGAAAATCAATACCACTCGGTACGGACGCGACCACTACCCGCGCTGCATGTTCATGCTTATGGCAGGCGGCGGCGTGAAGAACGGTCAAGCGATTGGCAAGAGCAACGCCGATGCGACGCTGCCCGACAGCAAGGGCTTTTCGCCCGACGATGTGGCCGCTTCCTTGTTCCACACGCTGGGCATCAGTCCTACGAAGGAATACCACACCGACACCGGCCGCCCGATCATGATCGTCCGCGACGGCCATGTGATCCCAGAGCTATTCGCATAGTTGGTACGGTCGCGAATTTGAGTTAAGCATCCAGAACGCGGAGCGGCGAAGTTTTCTTCACCGCTCCGCTTTTATTTTTGGTGCGACACGATCTGAACCACACAGCCTCAACGACAAAGTGTGCGCAATGCAGCGTGCCTCGGGGAATTTACATCCCCCGCTCGCCATGCCCGCGCCAAGTGCCTCTATGGCTGATGTCCAGATATCGTCCCCGACCCGCCTGTGCTACGCTCATTGGTTCTTTGCGTTGCATTTCCTTTTTTTTGCGTTACATGTCTTAGTTCGCGGCCTTGATTGCTTGCAGCCTGAGTGGCTGGCTTCTGGAGAATCACGATGAAATTCCGATTTCCCGTCGTCATCATCGACGAGGATTTCCGTTCTGAGAACACTTCGGGGCTAGGGATTCGGGCGCTGGCCGCCGCGATGGAAGTCGAGGGAATGGAGGTGCTGGGGGTCACGAGCTATGGCGATCTGTCGCAGTTCGCTCAGCAGCAAAGCCGCGCTTCCGCCTTCATCCTGTCGATCGACGATGAAGAGTTCACGCCGGGGCCGGAGATCGATCTCGCCGTGGTCAATCTGCGGACCTTCATCGAGGAAATCCGCCGCAAGAACGCTGAAATTCCGATCTACCTTTACGGCGAGACCCGCACCTCGCGGCATATCCCCAACGACATCCTCCGCGAGCTGCACGGCTTCATCCACATGTTCGAGGATACGCCGGAGTTCGTCGCTCGGCACATCATCCGCGAGGCCAAAGCCTACACCGACAGCCTCCCGCCGCCGTTCTTTCGGGCGCTGGTCCATTACGCTCAGGACGGATCGTACTCGTGGCATTGCCCCGGTCATTCGGGCGGCGTCGCGTTTCTGAAGAGCCCCGTCGGCCAGATGTTTCACCAGTTCTTCGGTGAGAACATGCTCCGCGCCGACGTCTGCAACGCGGTCGAGGAACTCGGACAGTTGCTGGATCACACCGGCCCGGTCGCCGCCTCGGAGCGCAATGCCGCGCGCATTTTCAACGCGGATCATTGTTTCTTCGTGACCAACGGCACGTCGACCTCGAACAAGATGGTCTGGCACTCGACCGTCGCGTCGGGCGACATCGTGGTCGTGGACCGCAACTGCCACAAGTCGATCTTGCACTCGATCATCATGACTGGAGCGGTGCCGGTGTTCCTGACGCCGACGCGCAATCATCTGGGGATTATCGGCCCGATCCCGCTGGAAGAGTTCCGCCCGGAGAACATCCAGAAAAAGATCGAGGCCAATCGGTTCGCGCGCGAGGCTCAGGCGAAGTCACCCGGCCGCAAGCCGCGCATCCTGACGATCACGCAGAGCACCTACGACGGCATCCTCTACAACGTCGAAACCCTGAAGGAGATGCTCGATGGCAAAATCGGCACGCTGCATTTCGATGAAGCCTGGCTGCCGCACGCCACATTTCATGACTTCTACAAGGACATGCATGCGATCGGCAAAGACCGGCCGCGACCGCGCGAGTCGATGATCTTCGCCACGCACTCGACGCACAAACTGCTGGCGGGAATCTCGCAGGCGTCGCAGATTCTGGTACGCGAGTCCGAGACGCAGAAGCTCGATCGGCACATCTTCAACGAGGCGTACTTGATGCACACCTCGACGTCGCCACAGTACGCGATCATCGCGTCGTGCGACGTGGCCGCGGCCATGATGGAACCGCCCGGCGGCACCGCGCTGGTCGAGGAGTCGATCATCGAAGCCCTCAACTTCCGCCGCGCCATGCGCAAGGTCGAGGACGAATGGGGCAAGGACTGGTGGTTCAAGGTCTGGGGACCGGATACGCTGGCCGAGGATGGCATCGGTCAACGCGACGACTGGATGCTGCGAGCCAACGAAGAATGGCACGGCTTCGGCAACCTGGCTCCCGGCTTCAATATGCTCGACCCGATCAAGGCCACCGTGATCACACCGGGCCTCAACGTCTCCGGCAAGTTCGCCGAGACGGGAATTCCGGCGTCGATCGTGACTCGGTATCTCGTCGAGCACGGCGTCATCGTCGAGAAGACCGGCCTGTATTCGTTCTTCATCATGTTCACCATTGGCATCACGAAGGGCCGCTGGAACACACTGGTCAGCGCGCTGCAACAGTTCAAAGACGACTACGACAAGAACCAGCCGATGTGGCGCATCCTGCCAGAGTTCTGCCAGCAACATCCGCGCTATGAAGGGATCGGCCTCAAGGATCTGTCGCAGCAGATCCACGATACGTACAAGGCCAACGATGTCGCTCGCGTGACGACCGAGATGTATTTGTCGGACATGCAACCGGCGATGAAGCCGTCCGACGCTTTCGACATGATGGCTCACCGCGAGATCGACCGGGTCGAGATCGACCAACTCGAAGGCCGCGCCACCAGCGTGCTGCTAACGCCGTATCCGCCGGGCATTCCGTTGCTGATTCCCGGCGAGCGTTTCAATCGGATCATCGTCGAATACCTGAAGTTCGCTCGCATGTTCAACGAGGGCTTCCCCGGCTTCGACACCGACATCCACGGGCTTGTCGAAGAGACCGTCGACGGCCAGCGCCGGTATTCCGTGGACTGCCTGCGAGTGAAGTCATCAACGTAGCCGTCACGCTCCCGCGTGACGAGCCTCTCGCGGTGGACTCTGACAGCAGGCCAGTTTCCGAAACGAGGAATGCCGAACAGACGGCCGCAGCAGCATGGCATCCGCGTTGAGACTAAATTACTCAAACTGAGCGGTTTTTGGCTGAGTGTTTTCAACGCAAAGACGCAGAGGCGCAAAGAAAAGCGGTGAACGAAACAGCGATTCGTAACAACGGCGTGACTTTTCGACTTCATTATTTTGCGGCCATTTGTTGGGATGACAGAGCCGCAACGCTTCTTGTTCTTGTTTTCTTTGCGCCTCTGCGTCTTTGCGTTGAAAACCGCTCATTTGAGTAAATTATCTAAGGCGAATCATTATGGCAGAAGAGTTGCCGACGAACGTGACTCGCTTAGATGAACTGCGATTGCGGCAGGCTGAGGCTTGGCGACGAGGCGAGCGGCTGCTGGTCGAGCCGCTCGTGAGTCACGCCGGAACGTTACGCGACAACGAATTGCTCGAACTAATCTACGCCGAAGTCATGCTGCGAACGGAGCGTGGCGAATCATGCGACGTGGAAGAATACGCGCAAAGGTTTCCGCAATGCGCTGAGGCACTCGGTCGGTTGTTTGCCGTTCACAACGCTCTGGAGTCACCAGAGGCGTTCGCATCCGAATCAGCCTCTCAGCGAGGAAAAGCAGCGGCTCGGCACCCCACGGAACAACCAGTCGCAGCGAATCAGGACAGAAGCAACTCCGATCGCAATTTACTCTTCGCGGTGCTGTGTTTTGAGGGGGAGTTGATCGACCTGGCGCGGCTGACTGCCGCGTGTCGAGCGTGGGCGGCGGATAAGACTCAGCCTATGGGCGACCTGCTGGTGCAGCGTGCTTGGATTACGGCCGATGATCGCGCCTTCATCGACAAACAGGTCGAGCGAAAACTGGAGAAGCACCAGTACGACACGCGGTTGACATTGAACGTCGCGACTCGCGGCGACGTCTGCGATGCGCTCAAAGAATTGAATGACGTGGACATCAACCAGTCGCTCAGCTCTTGGCCGTCGGGTGGGCCGGTGTTGGTCGAGGCGATTGGGGAGCCGTCTTCAGACGTGTCGGCGGCGAACTCGCGTTACACATGGCTGAGCGAAGTGGGCAAAGGGGGACTGGGCAAGGTCTGGTTGGCGAGAGACAACGATCTGGTCCGTGAGGTGGCGTTAAAGGAAATCAAGCCCGGCTCAGCGTCGAAGGACGCGATTCGGATGCTGATCAAAGAGGCTCAGATCACCGGTCAGCTTCAGCACCCCAACATCGTGCCGGTGTACGAAGTGAATCGCGGCGGTCGGCCGTTCTACACGATGAAACTGGTAAAGGGTGAAACGCTCTCAAAGGCGATCAAGCAGCATCACGCACAACAGCAAGCGGCGCAAGACCGTAATCACGCCACTGGGCTTGCCCCAGTGGTTCCC
>JAYVSP010000740.1:0-6409 GCA_043775215.1 Planctomyces sp.
GGGCTTTGGTGATGTTGCGCCCGTTGACCCAGGGCGTTGCCCTGGGCTTTCGAGTGACGTCCCTTCGGGCCTGAAGACAGAAGACCGGAGCACGGACGCTGAGAACAGGAACACTCATCGGCACTTATCTCCGCTCATGAAGGCAGAGCAACCTGAAGTCATTAGTGAAGATCAGCGAAGATTAGTGTTTCAAAAATTGTCTTCAGAAGTGGGGGATGTCCGGGGGCTGACGCCGGCTGACGCCTTGCCGCTCACAACCCGTGATTTAAGTGTTGACGCAGCACTACGCTCGTGAGAACGGGATTTCGCACAATGCCTGAACTGGCTGAGTCAACTGATCGGATCACTTTGATCAGCGTGTGCGGGCGGTTGACCGAATTTGTCCAAGCGATAGCCTTGAGGGTGGAATACGTCGGCCATTGTGAAACGCGATGGATTTCTAGACGATGACCGCCATCGAAGTCTTGTCGTTCTTGACACTCTTGCCATGACGCACACAACCATCACAATCCATGTTCCTCGTGAGCTCCGCGCCTGTTGCGAGGGTGCCTCGACGCTCGTGCTCTCGGCCTCGAGCGTGCGTGCCGTTCTGGAGGAACTAGAGCAGAGACACCCGTCGCTCTACCGCAGCGTTTGCGACGAAACGGGTACGGTGCGCCGCCATGTGAATCTGTTTGTGAACTCAACCCACATTCGTGAGCGACAAGGGCTCGATACTCTGTTGGTGCCAGGCGACGTCATTACCATTCTTCCCGCAGTTTCCGGAGGTTAAACATGCCAGAAAAAGTCATTCTCACTATTGGAACCAAAAAGGGCCTGTTTGTTGCCGAAGCCGCGAAGAACCGCCGCCGCTTTTCGCTGCGCGGGCCGTTCGGAAATGGTGTGCCCGTTTATTCGTCGCTGATCGACACGCGTGGAACGCCGAAACTTTATGCTTCGAGCTGCAATCCTTGGTTCGGCATGAAGGTGCTCCGCTCGAATGATCTGGGCAAGACCTTCAAAGAGACGAAGTCGGCTCCCGCGTTTCCCAAGGAGGACGGGCGAGCGCTTGCTAACATCTGGTCGATCGAACCGGGGGCGGGCAAAAAAGAGTTGTTTTGCGGGGTTGAACCGGCATCGCTCTTCCACAGCAGCGACGGCGGCGATTCGTGGGAGCTGGTCGCCGGCATCAGCAACCACGAACACGCTAAGAAATGGCAACCCGGCAACGGCGGTTTGTGCATGCACACGATTTACCGCGACGGCAATCGAGTTCATCTCGGCATTTCCACCGGTGGCCATTACCTCAGTGAGGATGGCGGTGCGACCTTCCAAGCCGCGAACAACGGAGTCGGTGCGGGTTTCTCGCCCGATCCCTACCCGGAATTCGGCCAGTGCGTTCACAAGATCGCTGGAAGCAAGGATGCACCGGGGCGACTGTACATGCAGAATCACGGCGGCTGGTCCGAGTGGACCGGCCCCGGCGGATCGCGGCCGGATATCGGCGTGCTCCGCAGTGATGACCACGGCCACACATGGCGATCGATCGCCAAGGGGCTGCCCACCGATTTCGGCTTCCCGATCGTCGTGCATCCGCACGATCCCGACGTGGTCTATGTCATGCCGCTCGAACCGACGACACGCACCTGCCCCGGCGGCGCTCCCGCCGTGTGGCGCAGTGAGAACGGCGGCGATTCGTGGCGCAAGCTCGCCAAAGGATTGCCGAAAAAGGAGAGCTTCTTCACGGTCCTGCGTGACGGCATGGACTTCGACCATCTCAAGTCCCCCGCCCTCTATTTCGGCACCACGACCGGACAACTCTGGATGGGACGCGACGGCGGCGAAGAGTGGGATTGCCTGTTCGATTCATTGCCACCGATCCATTGCGTAAAGGTCGCGGTGGTCTGAGAGCCACTAACCCGAAGCGTGAGTTTTGAAGTTGCGCTGTCGTCCTGGCCCGAAGGGACGTCACTCGAAAGCCCAGGGCGGCGCTACGCGGCTGACGCCGCTCCGCTCTGCCCTGGGCTATCGAGTTTTTGCCCTTTGGGCCAGGACATCGCAGATTCGAGAGTTAGTCAGCCGAGGATTCCCGACGGCGACTCGCAGTTTCTGCCTGACGAGTGCTGGCGCTTTCACAGATCAGCCGCTTGGGCGCCACAGAAGATTCAACGTGAACGGAACATTTGGAACAAACGGCGGAACTCCATTCGCTGTCACACGCCGTCAATCCTTTGTCACTCATCCGCTCGGTACGAGTTTCCGAAACTAAGCCCAGAAGGCGTCCCACCGTCCCTGCATCGGTGGGCAACACAGTTTCGGATTCTTGAGGCTTCCGGGGGGATGCTTGACATGCTGCGACACTTCATCAAATCGAAGAAGAATCTTCGTCAGCGAACCCAGCGTCCGGTCACTGCGGTCGAGACATTAGAAGTTCGGCAGATGCCAACCGGGACTGTCTTGGTCCGGCTCATGGCTGATGGAGCTGTAACCATCAATGGCGATGCCGCAGACAACAACATTGAAATCGACGCCCGAACGAATGGTTTCTTCATCACCGGCCGGGACAACACCCAGCTCAAGATCAAGACACCGAATGGAACCACGACTCATCACGTTGCCGGTGAATCGATTCCACTGTTCAACGTTCCGACGGCTGGGAATGTGGTCATCGATATGAAAGCGGGCGATGACACTGTCAATTTCGATTTCGAAAGTGCTGGTGGCGAAGGAAGTCTCAATGTGCAGCTCACGGGATTGTTCGTCAACATGGAAGCGGGGGACGACACCTTCAATCTGAATTCTTATCCGACTGTGGACGGCCTTCAGTCACTCACGATTCTTGACGACCTGATCGTGAATTTCGGATCAGGAGCTGATGTCTTCAACGAGCAAGCCCCGAACCCCACATTGGTCGAACAAGGCGCCATTGATCGACTTCAAAGCATCTCGGTTGGCCGCGATTTGAAGATCAATGGCGAGCAGGGAGCGGACGAACTCAACTTGCGAGTGCATGATCTCACGGTTACTGGTGATGCGAGCATTGTCACGGGGAACGGTGCCGACACCGTCAATTTTTCTAACGATGGCCATGTCGTGTTTGAGAACGAATGGAAATTCGACACCGGCGCAGGGGATGACGAATTCAATTTGTTCTTGGGAATTGGCGAGGAGCAACCGGGAACGAGTTCGCTGGACGTGAAGGGGAACTTGTTGATCCTGACCGGAGCCGGCGCCGATCGCGTCGATATCGAGGCATTTGTTCCTGTTGTCATCGGCACGTTGTCGAAAGATTCCGAAACCTCGCAATTCCTCATCGACACTAGCCGAGGCGATGACCATGTCTCGGTCGAGGCGTTTGATCTCGTTGGCGGTGAGGGGAACGACGGGGGTTCCATCACAGTTCAAGGCGATTTCATCGCAAAACTGGGACCAGCAAACGATTGTTTCCTGGCCGCAACTCAATCATCAATCTCCGCGGCGTTGCAAGGCGAACCGGGCGAGATTGCATTTGAAGTGACGAATGACGTCAGCGTCAGTGGCGGCGCCGGCCACGACGTGATCGGCCTGTTGGGAACAAGGTCCGATCGCGATGTGATCATCAGTGGAGAAAAAGGGAACGACAGTTTGGGCGCCGCGAATCTTGTTGTCGGTCGCAACTTGGAGGTGAGTGCTGGCCAAGGCAGCGATGATCTCGCCGCGATCTACGTGATGGTGAACGGAACGACCAGCGTGGACATGGGCAAGAACAACGACCGCGTGGCCGTCAGTCATCTGATGTTGTTGGGCACCGCCAACATCGCATTGGGACTTGGCAATGATCAAATCGACGTTCAAGCTGTCGTTGCTGATCCCGCCACGATCATCAACCTGGATGGTGGCTCGGACACAGACACGTTTGATCTCAACGGCCTCAACTCCTTGAGCCTCATCACCGTTGGCTTCGAGCCGAATGAAGACATCACCGATCCAAACGACGTGAATTCCGCAGACATCAATCTGGCGGTGCTGCAAGCTTTCTTGGATTGTGGCTTGCTGTTGGTGGGCTAAATGACCGTGCATGATTCGTGTCGATCCAAGCCAATCAGCCGGAACGCGCTAGCGCGCTCCGGCTGATGGTCTGAGGCATAGCCGCGCTAGGGATTGGCGATATTGACATCGTCTTTGGTGAGGTTCAATCCGCGCTCACCGCTGGTTGGCCACATCAAATGCTTCTTGTCGCCATTATTGTGGTCCAATCCCATGTGATGGCCAAATTCGTGAGCCATCGAAAGCATCTCGCCACCGCCCGCGTTGTCCTCAAACAGGCATGTGCCTGGACCGCCGCTGTGTGCCGTGCCGATTGTTGTCACGGCGTCCTCATCGTTTGCTCCAGGCTCGTCGATTTCCCAAACAAAAAACACGTTCAAGTCTGCTGTCATTGAACCTGCGTTGGCGATCGTGGTTCCGGTCGTTCCCAGGCTGCCTGTCGGAAGGGCGATCGGATTGCCGAGATTCTGCGGAATCGTCTTCCTCTCGAGCGATCCTTCACGGACCAGTTGCACGTTTGCCTGACGTTTCCAAATGTAGTTGAGACTCGGCAACCATTGGCCGACGATGGCCAGAGGACGTCGGCTTCGATTGCCTGCATTGTCGCTCAAGGAGAAGAACTTCACGTGCTGAGTCACCTTGTCCTTGACGCCAACTTCCAGGAACGTCGGCAAGGAAGTCAGACTTACGGCGGCGATGAAGGCAACCCCCTTGGTGCCTCCGTCCAATCGAAAGAAACGATCTCCAGCCGCCGCGGCGTTCGCGCCTGTGGCCCGATCATCGGCCGGCAGCGCTGCCTGAGTAATCTCGGTGATAGCACAAGTGCCATCATCCGAACTTGCCAGAACTAAGCCAGCGCCATCATGCAGAGCGACGTAGCGGCACTTGCCGCTCGGAACCATTTGAAAGCGCGGGACAGCGTCGGTATCCATGCCTTGAACGCGAAACACTCTGCGGAATTCTGCCATTGCTCATACCTCCTCGTTGCGGCAATCCGCGCAAAAAGAGACGGCGAAATCTCATACGCATCCATGCGTCGAAAGGCTCGTTCCTGCGATTGTTTATTCGCCGTTTCGCACCACTCGGATCGCATCCATTGATAGTGCCACCAATTTCCTCACGCCGGGTCGTCAGGTTAACGGGCGAAGCTGTTTCTGAAAAGATTTCCGTACATTGGCCGCGAACTCAGACACCCAGTGGGCATATTTTCGGTAGATGGCGGTGGCACAAGCCTTCCTCCGATGTCCCTCAATCCTCATCATGTTTGGCATGCGTGTTTTGGGCCTGGATATCGGTGGAGCGAACATCAAAGCGGCAACCGAGTCCGCTACGGCGATGTCGGTCTCGTTTGAAATCTGGCGTGCGCCGGAGCGGCTGACGGCAGCGTTGTTGCCGTTCGTCAACCGTTTCGCGTCTGCCGAGTTGCTGGCCGTGACAATGACGGCCGAGTTGGCTGACTGCTTCGCCACAAAGGGGGAAGGAATCGACTGCATACTACGTGCGGTTGAAGCGGTCGCGGGTGAGCGGCCGATCCGCGTTTGGCAGACATCGGGCGAATTCGTCTCGCCGGACGAGGCTCGCGAAGAACCACGATTGACGGCTGCCTCCAACTGGCACGCACAGGCCACGTTTGTCGGCCGGCTGGTTCCGCACGGCTCGGCACTGTTGATCGACATTGGCTCGACGACCAGCGATCTGATTCCGCTCGTGGACGGCTTGCCGATGCCGACCGGTCGCACGGATGTCGAACGACTGCAATCCGGCGAACTGGTTTATTGCGGAGTTCGCCGCACGCCGCTGTGCGCGTTGGTCGATCGCGTACCGCTGCACAAAGCGGAATGTGCGGTTGCCGCCGAACTGTTTGCCACGACGCTCGACGTCTACCTCATCTTGGGGAATATCCCCGAATCACCGCTCGACATCGGCACCGCCAACGGGCGACCGGCCACGATTTCGGAGGCTCATGATCGGCTGGTGCGGCTGCTGTGCTGCGATCGCACGGAAATCGCTTCAGCAGATCTGCATCGCATCGCCAAATACGTTGCCGCCGTGCAACTGAGCCGGCTGAAACAAGCAGCCGAGTTGGTGGCGTCGCGTTTTCCCAGTCCGTGCGGCAAGGTCTTGATTTCTGGCAGCGGCGCGTTCCTCTCCCGGCGAGTGGCCGAGATGACGCCTCGATTACAAGCCGCTCAAATCGATTCGCTGCCTGATCTCTTTGGGCCGAGCGTTGCCGACGCCGCCTGTGCGTTCGCGGTCGCCAAGCTCGCAGCAGAACGAGAATTGCCGTTTTTTGGACGTGAGTCCAATTATTCTTTGCACGGCCGAGAATGACACTAACCCGAAGCGCGAGTTTTGAAGTTGCGCTGTTGTCCTGGCCCAAAGGGCCAAGACTCGAAAGCCCAGG
>JAYVSP010000741.1:0-9222 GCA_043775215.1 Planctomyces sp.
TCGCGCTGTGATCGGGGCCGGCAAACTGCCAAACAAAGCTGTTCGCGAATCCGACGACCAACTCACCCGCCGTCGCGAATCGCCGATTCGCTTGAAAGCCTGTTGTTGTGTCCAAAGTGTCGTTCGCCCGGCCAAAAGGATTTGCCAGACTTCCCGCGAGACCACCGCCGCCGCCATTCGCGCCAGCTCCGCTGCCGCCACTATTGTTGGCACCTCCGGCGATCGTGTTGTTGACGCCACGCCGCGCGCCCGCCATGTTCCCACGCGAGTTGTAGATTGTCGAATTTCCACCGTAGAACTGTGTCTGTAATCGAAATCGTTCGGTGCTGACATCGAGAGCCGACAGGTACAGCGTCTCAAGTTGCTGCTGATACACCGGCGAGTGGATCAACGCCAAGCGGACCGAGTCCTCTAATCGCAATACGTACGCTCCGTTCGGTGAGCGAGCCACGTATTCGTCGAGACACGTTTGCCACGTCGGATTTTCCAACCCCGACCGATCACCGTACTGATGCCATTTCGCCCAACCCTTCTTGCCGTAGACACAGTGCATCAGTTCGTGAGCTTCAGGATCATCCGGGGGCATCGGCGGTTTGATTGGATCGTACCCACCGTCGAAATATCGACTGGCTGGATTCATTTCGATGTTGAATCCCGGCAGCTCCCAGCGCGGGTCGCAGGATTTTTCCTCGACCAAGCAGCGTGCCTCATCATCCGCCTGCTGCCGGTAAAATGCGCGATTGCAACCGCTGAGTGAGGCCGTCAGAGCGCAGACCGCCAACCCCAGCAGCAGCTTTCGCCGGAGATATGCCGACGGACGAAACATCATGGTCCCCCAGACCTTCCCAGAGTGCCGTCGAATTGCCGATCGACTCTCTCGGACTTTCACTGGTTTCGGACCTTTGACTTTGCCGACTTTAACGATTGTATGAATCACCCTTCCCTCACCGAACCCGCGTCGGTGGTGAAATGCCTTGTGGCTACAGACCAAGAACTCGCAAACAATCCGCGAGAGGTCTTCTATTTGCAGTGCTCCCATTCGTCGTATCAGTCCCATACATCCCATGACTTGTGCATAAGCCACCAATGCGGAGTTTCCTCAAGTGGTCACCAACCACGCCATCACCTTTGACGGATCGCAATTCTGGGTGACGCATCGTCGTCGCGAATACGGCCCATTCGACTACGAATGGAGCCGTGACTTCGCCGGAGTAGAACTGCTCTATCAAGGCCAGAAGTTCGGCGAATATTGCAGCCGCGAAGAAATTTACGCCGACCTCCAGCCATTCGCATTGCCGCGACGAGTTGTCGAAGTTGCCTGCATCACTTTGGGAGCGGTGATTTTCGGAGTCCTCAACGGCCTCGACGAATCACACAAGCGCTGGACCATTTACGACCACCTCACCCGTCGTGGCCTCGACCGCTTCGCGAAACAAATCCGGCGGAAAGCTGGCTGAGCGGCAGTAAGAAATGGTGGGGCGGTGGGGAGACAGGTCGGTGGGGAGATCCATCACCCCATCACCCTACCGCCCCATCTCCCTACCTTCATCGACTGGCGGCACCACTAACGGTGGATGACGTGTCCGCTGCCGAATCCAGTTAATCGAGGTCAGTACCCTCGGCCGACGCACCAGCCACAATTCCAACCGCCGCTTGCCAGGAAAATCCATCAACGCAACTCCCATCAACACGGTCAGTACTCCCTGACCTGGAGTAAAGATCATGATGATTCCGAACAAGAGCAGCACTACACCGCAGAGGTTTTTGAGAACATGCAATGTCCAGCGCAATGCCGGATGGTGCCGCTGCCACGACATCGGACTTGGTTCTGCACGTGTGAAATAATCGACGGGAATCCGACCGAGCAAAAAGGGCACGGCTAGAAAACTGACGACGAACATGACCACCGTGGCCACACCCAACCATAATTCCATTTGCCGAGTGATCATGCTCCGCAAGCCTCAGACACCGTAGTGCAAGCTTCCAGCTTGCAACTCGCATGGCCTCCGATTGAACCAAGCCCGTCGTGGTCTGGTGAGTTGCAAGCTGGAAGCTTGCACTACGAACATTACTGTTTCTTCACGCGCGGACCTTCCGGCGGTTTCGATTCGGTCGCGCTGAGCGGCGGCCTCTCAAGTTCCGACGCACAACCCAAGCGACCGCGATGCGTACGAATTGGATCGCGCGGGTTGTCCTTCGTCTTGTCGTAGATGCTCAGCAGTTTTTCTTTGTCAAAGGTCATTTCGGCGCGGCTCTGACCAGTCAGATCGTAAATGCTCGTGAGTTCGATCGCGTCACAAGGACACGCCTCTTCGCACATGCCGCAAAAAATGCAACGCAGTTCGTCGAGCACAAAGCTCTGCGGACGCTTGTCGCGGTCCGGCCAGTCCTTCGAGGCATCCTCGGCGACGATCGAGATACAGTGTGCCGGGCAAGCTGTCGCACACATCATGCATGCAACGCAGCGAACTCGGCCTTGCTCATCTCGATTGAGCCGATGCACCCCGCGATAGTTCAGCGGCAGGTCGGGTTTTTCTTCAGGAAACTGCTGCGTGACCGAGTGCTGTTCGATCGTGTGCTTGATCGCGACTTTCAGACCACCGGCCACGGCGGGCAAAAACGTCTGCTCCCAGAAGCTCAGTTCCGGCTCTTCGATCCAGGCAACATCATTTTCTTGAATGGGCATATCAATTTTTCATCTCCCCACCGGGCTTGCCCCGGTGGCTCGCTGGCTTTCGCACTACTGAACTCGTCCGGATGAATGCGGCGTGAGTCGTGCAGAAGCCCACGAGCCACCGACACAAGGTCGGCGGGGTCTTTTCTATTGAGGGTTAATTATGACTCGCAATCAACTGCTCGGCGGGCATCACGGGCCTCGCACGCTGCGGAGCCGGATGGAAGCCGAGATAGCCGGCGGTGCAGAACAACAACAGCGAACTGACCGGCAACCAGAACCAACTGAGTTCAAACTCGCGGACGATCATCACGCAGACCATGTTGGCCAACGACAACGGAATCATTGCCTTCCAGCACAGCCCCATCAGTTGGTCAAACCGAAATCGCGGCAGACACCAACGCAACAACATGATCAGCACGATGACGCAGAAAACCTTTGAAGACAGCACGCCGATCTTTAGCAAGGTCGCCAGCACGCCGATGCTCGCCGGTTCGGCGATGACCGGGAAATGCCAGCCGCCGAGGAACAGCACCGAACACAAAAAGCTGACCGTGAAGACGTGCGTGTACTCGGCGAGAAAGAACATGCCGAACTTCAAGGCCGAGTATTCGGTGTGATAGCCGCCGATCAATTCCTGCTCGCATTCCGGCAAGTCGAACGGCAGGCGATTGGATTCCGCGAGCGCCGCTAGAAAGAAGATCAACGCCGCCAGCGGCTGATACCAAATGTTCCAACCGAACAGCCCGCCTTGAGCTTGAGCATCGATCACCGTTTCCAGATTCAGCGATCCCGCCATCAGTGCGATGCCGAGCACCGACATCCCCAGCGGAATCTCGTAGCTCACGACCTGAGCACTCGATCGCAGTCCGCCCAGCGCACTGTATTTGTTATTGCTCGACCAGCCGCCGAGAATGATGCCGTATACCGCGAGGCTCGTCACCGAGAAGAGAAACACAATCCCGATATCGACCTTCGGAGCAATCACGAACTGAAAGCCTTCACCCAGCGTAGTTGGCCCGAGCGGCACGACGGACAACGCCAGCATCGTCGTAAAGACAGAAATCGTCGGCGCGATGACGAACAAGAACTTGTCCACATGCGCTGGGATGATGTCCTCTTTGAGCAGGAACTTCGCCCCGTCCGCAATCGGCTGCAGCAGGCCAAACTTGCCGACGCGATTCGGTCCGACTCGGTCCTGAATCCACGCGGCCAACTTCCGTTCGAGCCAAATCGCATACGAACACGCGCCAAGCATCGTGCCCAACACGACCAGAATCAAAATCAACGGCACACCGACTTGAGTCGGAATGCCGACCAACCCACACAGCCAGTGCAGCAAATTCTCAATCGCGTCCGAGCCACTTTCAGCCAGCAGCGGGAAATAGTTCATCGAGTTCATCGTCTGATTACTTCCTGATTTTGATCAAAACCTTTTTAACGCAAAGACGCAAAGGTGCAGAGGACGCTTAGAGATTTCAGATGGAAATGATCATTGCCAGCCCTTCGCGCCTTTGCGACTTTGCGTTGAAAAATCTTCTCTTAACTCAACATGACTCCGTTGTCGCACGTCTCGCCACCCAATGGTCCGAAGACGGGAATTCCTTGGCAGATTTCCTTGCGGAGCACACTCGCGTTGAAAAGCCCTGTCCGGCCAGACAAGTCCCACAAGATGCGTCCGTCGGGCCGCGCCTCTTCGGGTGAGCGGATCGAGCGCTTAATCGCTTGTGCCAGCCCCGCGTGATTCACGAACGTGCCGTCGCGCTCGGCAAACGAGCCACCAGCCAAGACGATGTGGGCTCGCGCGGAAACCGGAGAGGGGAGGATGTCTTGGACGATTAGCGTTTTGACTTTCGCCAACGCGGTGGCGTGTGATTCATCGAGTCCACCGCGCGGGTCTCCGCCGACGAAGTACAGCGTGTCGATGCGGCCTTCAGCGGCGTCTCCCAGAATGTCGCCGATGTTGATGATCGAACCTTGGAAGTGTTGCAAGACGGCCGCGACGCCTCGGCGGTTCGGGCATTTCTCGGCGCGGATTGTGAACTTGACCTTCTCCTGGGCGTTGCCGCGGACATCTTTCGGATAGTGGTCGTCCTGCCCTTCAACGCGCACCGAGCCGAGTGCCAAACGGATTTCGGGACTGAGCGACTTTAGATGCTTCGAGAGCAGGTACGCCTCTTCGACGGTCATCCACGGCGAGAGAACGGCGGCGACGGCTTTCGGATTCTTTGCTGCTGCGTCTTTCATCGCGTTGCGAGTCGCGGTCAAAGCGGTGTCCCAATCGACGGCGACTCGGCGGTCGCCTTGAGACATCTCTGGCCGTTTGAGACGCTGGTCGGAGTGGATGTACTTCCAACCAAAGCGACCGTCATCACACATGAAGTCCCCCTGAGCCTGCGGGTTGCTGCGTGGCTTCAGGCGGAAGACGGTCTCGTTGTTTTGATCGACCTTGATGCTGCAACCGGTCGAGCAATCGGGGCAAACACTGTCAGCGGACTTCAGCCACCAGACTCGTTGCTTGTACAGAAAATCTTTCGAGCACAACGCTCCGACCGGGCAAAGATCAACCACGTTGCCCGCCAGTTTGTTGTTGACCGGCATCCCCGGAAAGATGTCGATCTCTTCGTGGCTGCCGCGGTTGATGACTTGCAGCTCGCCCGTGCCACTGATTTCGCGAGTGAACCGCACGCAACGAGTACACATCACGCAGCGATCAGTGAAGAGCGTCACTTGATCGCCGATGTAGTCCTTGTCCGGCTTGAGTTCTTTCGGCTCCATCAGCCGGCTCTGCATGTGGCCGAACTTGTAGGTGTAGTCTTGCAGGAAACACTCACCCGCCTGATCGCACGTTGGGCAGTCGAGCGGATGGTTGAGTAGCAAATACTCCAGCGTCGCCGCCTGAGCCTGCTTGACTTTCGCCGAGTTCGTGACGATGACCGTCCCGTCCTTGACCGGCGTCTGACACCCCGGCACGACTCGCGGTTGCATCGCGACGGTCCCATCCGGCTTCTTGTCGCCGACCTCGACGAGACACATGCGGCAGCTCGCGACGACCGACATCGCCGGATGCCAACAATAATGCGGAATCTCGACGTCCACCCGCTTCGCCGCCTGAATGCAATTCAGCCGCTCGCTGTCGCTGAGGGAAACTTCTTTGCCATTAACTATGACTGTCGCCATTTCGTCCTTGGTCCGTTCTCTATCGTTTAACCGCGACTCTCTGAGGAACGCGGCGCATGTGCATGCCCGTCTTGCCAAACGCGCTCCTCAGAGAGTCGCGGTTAAACGACGCACTGATTTGGTGCGCCGACGAGGACGGCTTTTCGCAAGATCGTGAGCACTTTGCAAGTTGACCCAAAACTCTGGCGAGGTGCCAAACGCCTGAGCCAGCAACCACGCAAGTTTTGGGGTGACATCTCGTTTCTCTTGCGTGAGTTCGCTGATGTGCGACGCGGGAACTCCCATGTGCTTGCCGAGCGCTGAAGCCGAAAGCCCCAGCGGTACTAAGAACTCTTCTCGCAGGATTTCACCGGGATGAGTCGGGATGCGATTTTCAGGAATCATGATTCACCAAGTTCAAAGCGATTAGTGATAGTCCACCACGGAAACCAATGCCGCATGGCCATCGACCCAACGAAAAACAATTCGCCACTGATCGTTAACTCGAATGCTGAAGTAACCCTTCCAATCTCCGCGCAATGCCTCCAACCGATTGCCAGGCGGCGATTGCAAGTCTTCCAGCTTGTGGGTTGCGTTCAACACGTCCAACTTTCGTAATGCCGCTTCTTGAATGGTGGCGGGGATTCGACGAACTCGTTTGGTGTCTCTGCCGTGATACAGATCTTCGGTCGCACGATCCTCAAACGATGTAATCATCAGACCCTCGTGATTTGCTCCGCGTCGAGCCGAACGCGACCACGAGTCTTGACCCCTTCGGCATGAGTTCGAAGCTCCGCTTCATTACGGAATCGAATGAGATTCCCCTTCTCAAAATCATCGTCAGCCTCCGCGAGCAGCCGACGCAATTCCCTGATCTCCGGCGTCTCAGTGCGGTGTTGTTGCATGTCCCACAAGGCGGCCTCGATCACGGCCTCGCGCGAGGCGAAGTGGCCGGAATGGACTGCCTCTTCCACAAAGCGTTCGAGTTCGGGCGAAAGCGGGGCGGACATGATTCGGTCTCCGATTTTTGCTCCGGTTCGTTTAACCGCGACTCTTAAGAATAAAACGAAGGCGGCCCCATGTACTTCGTCTCCGGCCGATCCGTGCAAGTAGCCTCGTAACCAGTGACTCATCCAAGTCGAGCAAGCTGAAACCTTGGGTTGGAATCAATTCTTCCGGAACGCTATCGAGGTTGAGCGTAGTGTCCGTCGCGAATCGCGAGAGCCTGTCGGTGACCGACAGGCCGGCGAGATTCCCGAGCATTTCGGAACGCTTCATCTCTCTCTGACGCTTCTCCTGCTGCCTACGGGCATGCGCTGCTGCCTTCTCGGCCCGCCTGTCTCGTTTCCGTTCCTCGACAGCCTGTGGGCTCTCATAGGCTAAGCGCCTCTCATATCGTGCTCTTGCCTCTGCGTCGCGGGTACGCATCCGTCGCAACACCTCACCCACCGGGGTGCCAGACAGCGCTTCATCCAGAATCATCAATACGCCGTGTTTAAGAAATGGAGGATCCAGATCGATGATGATAATCCTGACCGCCTCAGTTTCGGCCAACATCGGCGGCAATTCACGCAAACCTGTAATTAAATGTTGGACTAAAACTTGGCGCTCGGCAGCGGTGACTCCCGCAAGAATATCTCGTGGAAGACGAGCAGATTCGAATCTACCTATAACACCCGCTTGCCGTGCTGCCGCGGCCCAATAGGCTCGCCTGAACTCAAGACAACCGCAAGTCGTACAATACGGACTCGTACACCATCCGGCGTCTCGAGCGCCGACGATTATTGCCTCCAACCAACTGCCGTCTTCACGATTCATCATAGGACGGATCCGACCTTGCTTAGACTACAGAGCACCTGGGATAAACGGTGGCTGACCGGGGCCTCGCACGCAGAGCAGTGTGACGGTTGTTTCGCGGACGGCAAACAAGACTCGATAGGTGTTGCCGTGCTTGGTGCGGAACAGCGCTTGTCGAACCGGTTCGTCGAATGTGTCAGATTCCTCCGCCAATCCGAAGCCGAGCGGAGATTCCGCCAATCGTTTTTCGATCTGCTCCAACGCATCCAACCATCGTCGTGCGCCGGGTGCTGATCGCTGGCGCAGCCAATTCAGAATGTTGGCCACGTCCCGATTGGCTCGGCTGGTGAATTGCACTTGGTAACCGGCCATGTGGATTCTCAGCCAAGAGTTTTTCGCAGCTCAGAAAAAACTTCCGCCGACGGTCGAACTCGCCCGGCGTTCAAATCATCCAGTCCCTCTTGGATCGCCGCTCGTGTCGCCTCTTGCTCCTTTCTCGCGCGCCACAGACAAACGAAATCCTCCAACTCCAAATCGTTCGGCTCGGCTTCGGCCTCTAAAACGAATTGCTCAAAGTCTCTCAAATCACGTTCGATAACACTCATGGGCGATCTCCTTCCAAACTTGCTCGAACAAGACGGGTTCTCAGTGCCCCTTCATCTTCAAACTCACGAGCGTGCTCTTTCTTCCGCTGTTGATCCACTCCTCGAAGTCGCCTCGGTATTTGTTGATGGCGTTTTTGACGGGCCAGGCGGCTCCGTCGCTGAGGCCGCAGATCGTGGTGCCGGGGATGATGCCAATGCCGTTGGCGACTTCCAGCAGCAGGTCGATGTCGCGGAGCACGCCGCGGCCGTCGAGGATGCGTTCGAGGATTTTCGTCATCCACGCGGTCCCCTCGCGGCAGGGAGTGCATTGGCCGCAGCTCTCGTGCGAGTAGAACCGGCAACTGTTGTAGAGCACCTCGACGATGTTGGTCTGGTCATCGATGACGATCACCGCCGCCGTGCCCAGGCCCAGGCAGCCGACTTTGCCGGGGCCGTTGAAGTCCAGCGGTGTGTCGAGTTCCTTTTCGGTGAGGAAGCCCATGCTCATGCCGCCGGGGACGACCGCCTTCGCCTTGCGGCCTTTCCAGACGCCGCCGGCGTAATCGTCAATCAGGCGGCGAGCGGTGATGCCCATCGGCAGTTCGTAGCAGCCCGGCTTGTTGACGTGGCCGCTGACGCAATACAGCTTCGGCCCGTAGCTGCCGGCGTCGCGCGGGTTGTTCGGATCCGGCGGCACGCCCATCGACTTGAACCACTCAATGCCCCGATCCAGGATGTGCGTCACGCACGCCAGCGTCTCGATGTTGTTCACGATCGTCGGCTTGCGGAACAGCCCCTCAATCGCCGGAAACGGCGGCTTGATCCGCGGCCACGCTCGCTTGCCTTCGAGGCTTTCGATGAGGCCAGTCTCCTCGCCGCAGATGTACGCTCCCGCCCCGCGATGCAGAAACACGTCGAGGTCTTTGCCGCTGCCGAGAATGTTCTTGCCGAGCAGATTCGCCGCGTAGCAATCCTCGACCGCCTGCTTGAGTGCTCGATAGCTGCGGC
>JAYVSP010000742.1:0-2228 GCA_043775215.1 Planctomyces sp.
CAACTACCCCAAATCTGATGGTCGCCGATTTGGCGAAATCATCAAAGTCCTATGTTTCTGGGGATATGAACCTTGAAAAGGGGGTGCGGAACGTGAGGAATTCAGCAACCAAGTCGGTATCCCGCGACGATTGTTTGCAAAGACGGGCCTCTTTGGAATCACGATGTTGTACTCACAAAAGGCGTACATTGTTGACTTCACAAATCGAACGGTGTAGGTTGTCAGAATATTCCAGACGGAGAATAAAGATGCCTCGGACGATCGTTGAAGACAATAGCCGATTAGCCTTGCGGGTCCGGCCTGCCGACAAAGCACTCATCTTGCGGGCGGTTGCGCTCACACAAACGGACATGACGGACTTTATTCTTCGCACCGCTTTGCGGGAGGCCAAGCTGGTGATTGAAGAACACGAGCGCGTGAAGCTCACTCAGCGTGACAGCCAGATCGTGATGGACCTGCTGGAAAACCCGCCTGTACCCAATGCCAAGTTACGCAAGGCGGCTCGTGCGTTACCGGTGCGTTCATGACTCAGGATTGGCTTGAAGTTCCGATTGGCAAGAAGCACGATCGGACTCGATTTGACTGCGGCGATCCCGCACTGAATGACTTCTTCCGTAACTATGCGAGGCAGAGCCACGAAAAAGGGGCTGCGAAGACGTTCATGGCAATTTCCAAGGACGATGGGAAGTCGATTCTTGGTTTTTACAGTCTTTGTCCGGCGTCGCTGGAGTATGCTCGCACGCCGGAGATTGTCCGAAAAGGACTCGCTCGCCACGACGTCCCCGCGTTCCGGCTTGTTCGGTTAGCCGTTGATGTCTCCGCTCAAGGCCAAGGTCTTGGTGGGCAACTGATCTTGGCCGCCGGTCGTCGATGTTTGTTGGCCGCAGCCGAAATTGGCGGGGTCGCAATGCTGATCGACGCCAAGAATCAACGAGCGGCTGATTGGTACGCTTCTTACGGAGCCATTCCGCTGGCAGACGCACCGTTTTCGTTGCTGATGCCGCTCGCAACGATCCGGAAAGCACTGGCTGCGAGTGGAAAACTTTGACTTTGCAACCTCGAACCTTCCGAGCCACAAGGGCTCGGACTACTGACGGATGATTCCGGTGGTCTTGAGCCACGTTTCGCAGGGCTTGGGCCAGTCGGTGACGGGTTGGCCGTCAACATGGCGCAAGCCATAGCCGTGGCCGCCGATCGCGTAGACATGCACTTCGGCGGTCACACCGACCTTCTTCAATTCCGTGGCGAGCAGCAACGTGTTGAAGACGCTCGCGCCGTCATCGAAGGCGTGAACGAAAAACATCGGCGGTGAGTCTTTCGTGACTTTCACTTCCTCACGCAACTTCGGTCCTTTCTCGTCGAGCCCACCCGGATAGACGAGCACCGTGAAATCAGGGCGGCAATTGACCTTGTCCACTTCATCGAGCGGCTCATATTGGCGCTGTTCGAGCATGACTGAGGCCAATCCGGCCACCTGGCCTCCGGCGGAGAAGCCTAAGATTCCAATACGTTTCGGATCGAGTTCCCACTCCGACGCTTTGCTGCGCACAAGGCTCATCGCGCGTTGTGCATCCTGCACAGCGGCGAACCAGCGTTTGTCCGGATCGCGAAACGGGACGCGGTATTTCAACACGATCCCGGTGACGCCGATTTCATTCAGCCATTCCGCGACTTCGGTCCCTTCCAGATCGTAGGCCAAAATATGATGACCTCCGCCGGGGCAGATCACGACCGCAGCACCGGTGTCTTTGTTCTTGGCCGGCCGATATACGGCCAGTTGCGGCGTCGAGACGTTGCCGAGTTTGATGATCCGACGTCCGGCGATGAGTCGGTCTTGAGGTTTGGTTTGATCCGCTTCGGGCGGAAGTTCGATGGAATCACCGGGCGGTTTGCCGGGCCAGACGTTAATCGTGAGCGGCTCCGCGCCAAAACCGATTGAGCCACAAATGATCGTCAACAATGCGAACAGCGGCAGCAGTTTCATCGTGTTCTCTCCCAGGGTGCGAATTGGTCCTCGCTCTGAATCCAGCGATTCGGCGTCGCACTATGTCGATCAGTCATATCGCGGGAATAACCGGGCTAGCGGATGATGATGGAATGATCGAATGCTATCAGATTCGATTAGACCTGAAACAAGCGAACTCGTGGGGCAGGTTTTTAACCTGCCCGTGAAATATCGCGGTTTTCAACATTTCGTGCTTCACTCGAAATCAGAGTCCGTGTTTGAC
>JAYVSP010000743.1:0-6409 GCA_043775215.1 Planctomyces sp.
GGTCATGGGCCGTGTCGACGACGTGCTCAACGTAGCCGGGCACCGCCTGAGCACGATGGAAGTGGAAAGTGCTCTCGTCTCGCACCCGAAAGTCGCGGAAGCGGCCGTCGTCGGCTTCCCACACGACATCAAGGGCGAAGGCATTTGCTGCTTCGTGACTCTCAAAGGGCTCGAAGGAGATGAAGCGATCAAGAAGGATCTGATCAATCACGTCCGCAAGCAAATCGGCGCTTTGGCCACGCCGGATCAAATCCGCTTTGCCGCCGCTCTGCCAAAGACACGTAGCGGAAAAATCATGCGCCGCTTGCTGCGTGACATCGCCGCCGGCAAAGAGCGAGTCCAGGACACATCAACGCTCGAAGACTACAACGTCCTGGCCAAGCTGCGCGAATCGGATGAGTGATTTTCAGGGGACAACATCGCACGCAGTCAGTCCGAAATGAGATGCTGCTTGTTTGAGGTGGCGATCGTTGGTGTGAATCTCCACCAATCCTGCTGACGCGAGCACGTAAGATGAATGGCATCCGCAGATCACAAAAACACGTTTGGGAATAATCGTTTAGCCGCCGGTGGTGCGGCACGACCGGCGGCTAGCGCCTTGCCGCTCACAACCCGTGATTCAAGTCTTGAAGACGCACTAGCTCCGGCTCGAACCGAACGACTTCGCGTGCTCATCACGGGCGTTCAGTCGTCTCCGGCCGACTGTTTCATCGGGGAATTCGTGGAGCTATAACGCATTTCGCCAACGACATGGGGTCGGTGGGAATTCTTTGGAGCGTGCTCATGTGGTTTGTACGTTATTTGGTTTCGGCTTTGGTTCTGCTGCTTGCAACAGCCTTCTCGCCTTTTGCAGCGGCTCAAGTTCGTGACTCGGGGATCGACCCGGACGGCTTCGACAAATCAGTGCGTGCTCAGGACGACTTGTTCCTGCATGTGAACGGCCGCTGGTTGCTGAAGACCGAGATCCCGGCGGACAAGTCGAATTATGGCTCGTTCAACAAATTGGTGGACGAAGCCCAGCTCAACATCCGCGAGCTCATCGAAGACGCCGCGAAAAATTCCCGCGACGAGAACGGCCGCAAGGTCGGCAACTTTTTCAATAGCTACATGAATGAAACGCTCGTTGAGCAGTTGGGGATCAAACCGATCGCTGCGGAGATTTCCAAGATCAGCGCGATCGTCGACAAGCAACAGGTGCTGAAACGCTTTGGGTACTCAGAGCTCATCGGCGTCAGCAGTCCGATTGGATTCTTCGTCGATCAGGATGACAAGGACTCGACGCGGTATCTCGCGGGAGTCATTCAAAGCGGAACCACACTGCCGGATCGCGATTACTACCTGCAAGACGAACCGAAGTACGTCAAAGCGCGCGAGGCTCTGAAGACGTACATCGAGACGCTGTTTCGGCTGAGCAACCAGCGCAACGGAGCCGAGGCGGCCGAGGCGGCCGAGGCGGTTGTGAAACTCGAAACCAAGCTGGCTAAGGAGCAATGGGATCGCACTCAACTGCGCGACGCGGAGAAACGCTACAACAAATTCGCGGTTGGCAAATTGAAGGAATTGACTCCGAATATCGCCTGGCCGCTGTTCTTCCAGTCGGTGGATGCGGCCGAGTTGACGGAAATCAATGTCGCGACACCGAGCTACTTCCAAGGCTTGGAAAAGATTCTCGAAGAAACATCGCTCGACACCTGGAAGTGGTATTTGCACTTTCGATTGGTCGATGCGTATGCCCCCGTGCTGCCGCGCGAGTTCGTCTTGGCTCATTTCCAACTGCACGGCAAGGAACTCGGTGGCATCCCCGAACAACAGCCGCGCTGGAAGCGAGCGGTCGACACTGTCGCTGGCGGTAGCAGCAATCACATGGGGGCACTTGGCGAAGTGGTTGGGCAGTTGTACGTCCAGAAGCACTTCAAGCCGCAGGCGCGCGAGCGAATGAATCAGCTTGTCGGCAACCTGCTCAAGGCGTTCGAGCAAAGCATTCACGAACTGAGCTGGATGACCGACGCGACCAAGCAGCAGGCGCTCGTAAAACTGTCGAAGATCACTCCCAAAATCGGCTATCCGGAGAAGTGGCGAGATTACTCGAAGCTAGAGGTCGCCGCGGATGATCTCGTCGGCAACATGCAGCGGTCGGCGGGGCACGAGCATCGGAGAATGCTCGACAAGCTCGGAAAGCCGGTCGACCGCGGTGAGTGGGGCATGACTCCGCAAACGGTCAACGCCTACTACAACCCCGGCCTGAACGAGATCGTCTTTCCGGCCGCGATCCTGCAACCGCCGTTCTTCGATGCGGAGGCTGACGACGCCGTGAACTATGGCGGCATCGGAGCGGTCATCGGTCACGAGATCAGTCATGGCTTCGACGATCAAGGATGCAAGTACGACGGCGACGGCAACCTCAAGAATTGGTGGACTGAAGCCGATCAAGCCGCCTTCGAGAAACTGACCAGCCGTCTCGTCGTGCAGTACGAAGGCTATGAAGCTCTGCCAGCCAAGAAACTCAACGGCCGATTGACGCTGGGCGAAAACATCGCCGATCTGTCCGGCATGGCGATCGCCTTCAAAGCGTATCGCATTTCATTGGGTGGAAAAGATGGCCCAGTTCTGGACGGCTATACGTCAAGCCAACGATTCTTCCTCGGCTGGAGCCAAATCTGGCGTCGCAAGTACCGAGACGCCGAACTCGTCAAACGGCTCGTCACTGATCCGCACTCACCGTCGCACTTCCGAGCCAACGGTCCGGTGACCAATTTGGACGCATTCTATGAAGCCTTCAACGTCAAGCCGGGCGACAAGCTCTTCAAGCCGAAAGAAGAGCGAATTCAGATCTGGTAGTTGCGAAATCTGTGTCGAGCCACAAGCACTCCAGGCTACGGTTGTCCAATCAATCACTTTTTTTGCGGCGGCTTCGTCCTTTGGCAGCTCCCTTGGTCAGTTTCTTTACATCCAACAAATCTTTGTCTCGACCGCTGGCCCGTTTGTTAGCGATCAATTGGTCGCGGCCGATGAAGTTGACGGGGACTCCTTCAACCTGGATCTCCACTCGATGCGGATAACACTCCTCGAACGTTACTCCGGAAATCTGATTGAGGACTTCAAGCCGCATTGGCTCAAAGCCGGCACGGATCATTTTGCCTTCTTCCAAAAAATCGGCGGCGGTGACTTCACCGCGTCCCAAACCAAACTCGTGGTAGGCCGCACAGAATGCTTCGGCATTCGCTGGCGACAATTCAATGAACAGGTCCAGATCGCCGGTCATGCGGTTGTGACCGTGAAGCACCACGGCGTACCCGCCGACGACGAGGTACTTCACTCCATGCTGGCTTAACAATTTCAGTAGGTCCAGAAAGTCGCGCGGTATCTGGGTCATAGCCATAGGCGATCTGCCTCAAGAGTTCCAACGCCTCCAACCGCTTCGCCGGTGGCTGCGACAGCCAGTAATCAATGTCCGAATAGTCCTCTTCCGCTTCCACCAGCGTCATTTTGTGAATGGCCGTGCGGCTCATCGGGATGTCGTTTTTCAGAGCCATCCGTCACCTCATTTCTGTGCGCTCGGCATCGTCAGACTGTGATGCGTGCCGCAATTGTTTCCGTCGTCGCGGGTGAGCTTGTTGGAAGCAAATCGCGAACGTGGCACACGAAGCCCGGCAGAATCTCCGGTTCAGTCAGTTCATCAGAGTCGTGTAGCCGCTTGAAAGTTCCGTCGGCACGAATGACTTGGACAATGCGGACGCTGGGATTGATGAGCCAAATCGATCGCACACCGGCAGCAAGATATTCCTCAACCTTGCGGTCGGTGTCGCGCAGCGAGTCATTGGGGGATGCCACTTCCACGGCCAAATCCGGAGCGACTCGCAGATGTCCGTCGGTCGGGCCGTTGGGCAATTTGTCTTTCGCCACATACGAGACGTCCGGCTTGCGAACTTTGTCGGGAGCATCGGGAAAGCATTGATAGCCGGCGTCCGAACCGAACACCCAGCCAAGCTGGTGCTCGGCGACGAAATTGGCGAGTCGGCAACCAATTTCCGCGCCCACCCAACTCGACTGGCCGCTCAATGACTTCTTCAATAACCGCCCGTCATCCAACTCATACAATTCATCGTCAGAAATGCGTAGCAAATCTCCTGGCGTGTAGTAAGTCGGCCGGTGTTCTCGCGGAACAGATCGCAACGGCGATGAAGGCATCATGAGTGTTGGCATGTCTCGACCTCGCTCTCGAAAAGTCACGTAAAGTTGGCTCCCTGCCATGCGGCTAATGAATCGCAGCCTTCTTGGAACTTTTCGTGGCTTTCACACGCACTTTTGCGGTGCGTGGTTTCCGAACGCTTTTCGCGGGTGGCATCACTTCGACCAAAGTTCGCAGCACTCGATTGACTTCCTCGGAGGTCTCGAATCGCTCGGCAACTTCGGGGTCGAGGTAGATCACGCGGCCGCCAGGCTTCAATGTCCCGAATTTGGCGGCATACGGATTCCGTTTGGCTTTGCTGAAGTCGATGTCGTAGTGGTTGAGCAGGTCGTCGTCTTCGTTTGGTGCGGATTCGTTATTCATGGTTCCATTCCTTGGCGATGTGCTTCTCAATTTGCTTGCGTTCGTGAGGATCGGCTCGTCGGGCACTGATAATTCGCAAGTTTGGAGTTCGGGAGGTGTCGCTGACGACCAGCATTCTCCCGCGAGTGGACTTTCCAAAGATGATCTCGCGATCTTCGTCGTCAGAGTGTTTTGGGTCGGGAATTACGACGCCCATTGCGTCGAGGAAAACGGTCGCGGCCTCTTCAAACGAGATTCCGTGCTTTTGGAGATTCCGCGCGGCTTTGTCTTCGTCCCATTCAAAACCGGGCGGCATCATCATTCTTTCGTCATTGGGATTTCGTCAGTCGTCATTTCACCGGCCAGCGTGTCCGGCGGAATGAACTCGAACCGTTTGCATTGGCGGAAGAATTCCAGTGGGTTGTCGTAGACGATTTTCTTGATCTTCGATTCGGGATGGCCGCGTTTGCGCAATTCTTGGATGAAGTCGGGGACGGCGATCGGGTTGGACGGGCCCCAGTCGCCAGCGGAGTTCACCATGATGCGGTCGTCGCCGTAGGCTTCGATGATGTCGGCGGCTCGCGACGGCGTGCATTTCGTGATCGGGTACAGCGTCATCGCGCACCAAAAGCCCTCTTCCTTCGCCAGGCCGACGGTGTGCTCTTCGACGTGGTCGATCAGCACGCGCTCCGGCTGCACGCGGCGGTCGGACATCAGCATGTCGATGATCATCCGCGTTCCCTTCAGCTTGTCTTGCAGGTGCGGCGTGTGGATCAGGATCAGCTCGTCGAGTTCCATCGCCAACTGGACGTGCTCTTGGAAGATGATCGACTCGTTCTTCGTGTTCTTGTTGAGTCCGATCTCGCCGATGCCGAGCACACCTTTCGTGTTGATGAACTCCGGGATCATCTTGATGACTTCGCGCGAGAGTTCGACGTTCTCGGCTTCCTTGGCGTTGATGCAGAGCCATGTGTAGTGTTGGATGCCGGACCAACCGGCGCGCTTCGGTTCGAATTCGGTGAGCTGCCGGAAATAGTCGCGGAAGCCGTCCACGCTCCCGCGATCAAAGCCGGCCCAGAAGGCCGGCTCGCTGACCGCCACGCAGCCCATGCGAGCAATCCGCTCGTAGTCGTCGGTCACGCGGGAAACCATGTGGATGTGTGGGTCGATATAGTACATGGCAGAGTCCATTTTTGATTTTTGATTTTTGATTTTCGATTGCGGAGCGCCGGGCCTCCGCGTCGAAAATCGCCAATCAAAAGTGGGTCGTGTTCGGTTGCTTTCCAATCAAAAATCGCAAATCAAAAATCGCAAATCTCAGTGCGGAACACTCGGCGACAGTGCCGGCCGCTCGCCGGTTGTCAAATATTTCTTCATCCAGGTCGGATCGTACTGGTCGCTGAAGGCTTCTTGAATCTGAGCGGCACGATGGAAACCGTCGCTCAAGAGGATTACGAGTCCCTGACGAATTTGCTCGAAGCGTGGATCAGCACACACTGCTTCGGCGGATTCTGCTCGGTCGATGCGATCGAGTGCCGCGGCAATCTCCAGAATGCGGGCTCGAATCAACAAAAACGTCTGATCAAAGACTTCGGGAGCGGATTGGATGGCGGCAATCATGATGGACTCCGGCAGAGTAACGAGCGAAATACCCAGTGCCAGTTTCCGGCGACGGGACTTCAAAATCAAGCGGCGGTTCGGATTGTGGCGGACTCGTTTCACTGCAAGCCGAAGGTGAGCGCGTTGCCCCACGCTCGCCTGCGACGAACGGTTAACCATCGCGGCGGAGCCGCAACCAATGTGGCACGCCGCTCCGAGCTTGTGAATCTTTCGAGCCGCGACCGTCAGGGAGTGTGACGGACAAGGACTTATGACCGC
>JAYVSP010000744.1:0-3711 GCA_043775215.1 Planctomyces sp.
CGCAGAAATAACTGTCTGGAGTAGCGGAACTCGTGAGAGTTCCGTCCGAAGTCTCACGACTTCGGCTACGACAGTTATTGATGCGCCGGTCCTTAAGGCATCACTGTCGATCACCGTCCCTGTTTTCCCATTGCCGCAGCCCGCCTCGGCGGCGACTCGCGCGAGTGCTTCCGCGCTGTGCCGCGTCGTCGCGATCAATGCCGAGGCCGCGCGGACCACTTTGTGTTGCATGCGGCGCTGTACCCAATGCGACCACGGACTCTGTTGCTTGTTCTCAAAATAGGCATGGCTGATATCCCACTCGTCACGATAGTCGAGTACCAACGGCAGGCCGGTCCGGCGGCTCAGTTCCGCTCCGATCAACAACGATGAGAACGGCGGAGCAGTGACGAAAATCACCTCGTGCTTTCGTTCCGACAATGCCCGCAAGCCCGCCTCGACTGCATGATGATGCCACAAGATTTGGGGATCGGGTTGCAACAACTCATTCGCCGTACTTCGCAAGGTTTTCTTGGCGAATGCTTTTACTACCATAGACGACGAGCTTTTTTGAGAAGTCTGAACGCCTTCCGAATTCGCCGAGTTTCCTTCGCGGCTCGCAGAGATCGTCCGCTTCACGGCGTAGCTTGGTTCCAGCGTGCGTGCCTTCACGATGACTGTTTGCGGCGGAATGTCGGCCAGGAGCGATTCGTCATAGACCGGTACTGACGGGTTTTCAGCGGTCAAGACAGTCGCTTCCCAACCGAACTCAGGCAAGTACTTTACGAATTTGGTCACGCGCTGAACGCCGGCTCCACCCACTGGTGGAAAAACGTAGGCCACCACCAAAACGCGTTTTGGCGAGTCGTGTTTTGGCGGGATTGGTTTTGTCATTATGTCTTTCTGGTTCACATTTCGTGCGACGTATGGGATCAATACAACAAATGGGACTATGGAACGACAAGTGACTCATCAGTCCGATAAGACCCATCAGTCCCATCCGCACGACGGAAAGGCATAAGTGTCACTGACGCTGATTCACCGCGCAGTTGTCGTAGCAGTTGAACCAGATCACTGGCGTTGTCGCGCCAAGTGCGGCGCGGGAATCGTTGCGCGGCGGCCAGATAACTGGGATGCAGTGTCCGTTCGATGGCCTGAGCCAGAGCGGGCACATCGCCAATCGGCGCCAGTTCGGCGAATGGCGGCATGCCGTGCGAATCGACGATCTCGCGGACGCTACCGACGTCGGTTGAGACGAATGGGCGACCGCATGAGACCGCTTCACGCAGCACGTTCGGTAACCCTTCGGACCAGCTTGATAGCAGTACCAAGTCGGCCGCGCGATACCAATCGGGAAGTTGGGAATGCGGCTTCGGGCCGATCAACCGCACATGTTCGGTAAGGCATCGGCATCGAATATCGTGTTCCACCGACTCGCGCAGCGGGCCGTCTCCCACCAGCAAAAGTTGCAACTCCGGCTGACGTTGCCAAGCCAAATCAAATGCCGCGATCAGCGTGTCGAGTCCTTTGACGTCGACCATGCGGCCGACCCACAGCAACAATCGGCGATCGGTCGGCAACGACAACAATTTCCGAGCCGTTGCCGAGTCACCCGAATGAAACAGGGCTTCGTCCACACCTTGATAATTCGTGACGACGCGCGACGGCTCGGTGCCGAGTTCGATCACCGCTTGCCGCAGTCCTTCGCTGACAGTCATCACGGCGCTCGACTCGCGAAGCACTCGCTGAATCTTGGGCCGACGCCGGCGATCCCGCGGTAACAGCAAGACGTCCGAACCGCCGATGATCACGACACTCGGAACACCGATCTCCTGAGCGGCTCGCAGACCGACTTCGCCATCCGGGTGCGCCCAATAGCTGACAACAGCCTCCGGACGAAATTCCTTCATGACCGTTCGCAGGTGCCGGCGAATCGACCGCCACTGAAAACCTCCGGAATGATGCCGCGCAAATCCGGGTGTGTAAAAGTACGTCGGATAAGACGCAGGCACGCCCGATGTTGCCGTCACCCACCGATCGGCCGCGACGTTTTCCGTCCGCGAACGCCAAACATCCAAGAACGACCGAGGCGACACTACGCGCACCGCGTGCTCGACGGCTAGCGCGCGACACAGTTCCCAATTGAACGTGCCCGTGACGCGAGCAGTCCCGTGCGGAAAGGTCGAACTTAAGAAGAGAATTCGCATGGTGGCCAATCACCCCAGCAATTCCGCGTAAAGCAACTCGTACTTGCCGATCATTTTCCGAATTTCAAAGTTCTCTTCGACACGTTGGCGTCCTTGCCTTCCGAGCGTTGTCCAAGAATCGCGTTCAGAACACATCTCGACGATTGCGTTTGCAAGCGCGACCGGATCGTTGTCGCAGACCAGCCGGCCAGTTTGATTGTCGACCACGATCTCGGGATTGCCGCCGACGGTTGTTGTCACGATGGGAAGTCCGACGGCCATCGCTTCCAGCAGCGTCAGCGAGATCCCTTCCGTGCGAGTGGCTGAGACAAAAAAGCCCGCTTCCGCCAGCAAGGCGGGGACATCGTGCCGCTCGCCCAACAGTTCAACGTGATCGTGCAGATGCAGTTCTACGATCATTCGCTCAACCGTTTCCCGTTCGGGTCCGTCTCCTACGATCCGCAGGCGGAAGTCGGGAACGCGTGGCAAGACCAAGTGGACGGCCTTGAGCAACGTCGGAAAATCTTTTTCCCGCGACAGCCGAGCCACGCTGATTGCCGTCGGCTCAACTCGTGGCCCGCGGTACAAAAAACGATCGAGGTTGATGCCGTTCCAAATCGCGGTAATTTTCTCGCGCGAGGCGGGATCAGCCTGTTGGCACAGTCGCGCCGAGTCGTGTGAGACGCCGACCACGCGATCTGTCAGTCGGTTCGCGAGGCGGAATTGCCAATTCGCCTTCCAGCCTTTTCCGCAGCCTCGGCCATGTTGCGTGTTCACGACCACCGGGACTCCGGCCAACTTGGCGGCGACTACTCCGTAAAAATGAGCGTACGTATTGTGCGTGTGAACGATTTGCACTCGCTCCGCCCGCAGCAACCGTGACAGACGCAAGACTGAATCGAACTTGCGAACGTGGAGCGTCTCATTGAGAACCCGTGCAGGGCATCCCGCCGCTCGAATCTCGGCGGCCGGCGGCCCCTCACTGGCTAAGGCCACGAATTGCATTGCGAATCGCTGGCGATCGTGAAACCTGGCGAAATCAACCAACAGCCGTTCGAGCCCGCCGGTTTGCAGACACATGCTGACGTGACACACTCGAATCGTTTCCACTGGTTGCACGACCGCGTCGTTTCCACACGGGGCGTGAGAACGAGATGCGACATTGTTGGCGAAAGCGGTAGTCATGAATTCGGTGGAGTCCGCGGATATCAAGCGAATTGAACGAGATGATCAGGGAACGAAACATGCTATACAAATTTGGGCCGAGATGACTGCGGCCCCCGCCATTTCGGAAAATCAACGAACTGCGGTTCCTTCGCGACGATCTCGATGCCAAATCGCCTCAGCACGGCCGGGAGTTGTGGCATTTCGGCAACACGTTCCGTATCGTGACTTTGTCTATTGACGTGCCCGTGCGTAATCCGTGCCGATCTTCTCCAGGGTCGTGCGTTCAAAATTCAAAATGAATTGGTTCGCCAATTTTGATGCGCCCGACAAAAGTCCGATTTGACGTGGGGCAGGTTTTCAACCTGCCCTCGTTTCACGG
>JAYVSP010000745.1:0-4416 GCA_043775215.1 Planctomyces sp.
CGCTTTTCGACTTGGCCGGGAACCCCATCACATTTCACCTCTTTGGATCGCCTTACGTGAACCTCAGTCTGGATCCGAACAATTGGAGATTGTCATATCCTGTCTCTCCGGGTTTGTATTACGTTCAAGTCAGCGGCTATACGTTGAGCGATGTTGGGCAGTACACACTGACCGCCGATTTCAATCCGTCGGACACGTACAGAATCCTGCCTGTCCACAACCCAGAACTAACTACACCGACTCCGATCACGCCGACTTTTGGCGGTAGTCCGATTCAGCCGGTGACGATTCTTCCTTGGGAGCCGCCAAAGACGATAGGCAACATCGTTTCCAATCCAGTGGCCGGGTCGCCGAGCAACGTTGACGATCATGCGGACACGATCGGCGCATCAGCCACGCAGATTTTTTCACAATTCGGAGCGAATGTAACCACATTTGGAACGCTGGAACGGCTCCGCGACCAGGATGTGTTTCGTATCGAGATGGGCAGCTCCGGAACCATCACGATTGATGTCACGACGCAGCCGGCTGGTCCAGATACGGTTGTCGAAATTCACGATGTCAACGATCGGCTGATTTCGAGCGACGACGACAGTGGCCCAGGTTCCGATAGTTCGTTGATGGCAAATCTTGGCGCTGGAACGTATTACGTCATCGTCCATGCGTATGAAGGTCGCAGCATCGGGAGCTATTCCTTGGCTCTTCGCGGGTTGACCGCTCCAGCCGCACCACTTTTTGGTGGAATCTTGGTCCAACCCTCGGGAACGGGATCGCAAGCAACAACGACGGGTGGTCCTAGCGATTTCGACACATCACTCAAAGTTCCGCAAAATATCGATGCCAATCTCGGTCAAATTGGGGGAACTGGTGGCGGGAATATAAACGATCCAGTTGGCGACCCGTCTACATGGCAGTATTTTCGGTATTGGGTTGCTGTTACTTCAAATAACGTGAGCGACAGCCGAAAGCAAATTGTTTTTAACACAAACGATCATTCTGAGATTACGTCGTATCTCGATACTCATTCCGCACCCGAGGGTCATCATTTTCTTACAGGTGAACGATCGGTTGATAACGGTGGAGCCTTCAACGGACAAGATCCCAACGTGGGCAATGTACCCAGCGGCGGCTATCTGAACGTCGTCCCAACCGGTAATCCGTCGCCGACTCCAACGGCGTCTACTTACGTTCCACCAACACCTTCACCGTTGGCTGGTACCCTCGATCCGACCAAAGTTCCTTCAGCGGGATTCTTTTACTGGTACCCAAATCGAACTGAAGCGGCAGCGGCATTAAATCAGATCCATCGTGGTGTAAAATCTCCGGTTGGAAATCTGTATGTGGGCAACTCGCTTTCCGAAGTAGGCCAAGGAGTAATTGGAGTCATATCGGATGCTGCGAGATCACAATGGCGGGACCAAATTTACGCACTCTATAGAGGCATGGGATTTAGTGACGGTGATTCAAAAGCATTGGTCAACAGCCGCTATGTCTCCGCCAATGATTTGCCAGGAACGTGTTTTGAATCACGCGGGGGGTTTCTTTACGAGCGTGCAGGGGCAAGCGTCGTTACTCCAACCTGCCCTACTCCACCTGTGATGATGAGGAATTTCTGAAATTGATAGGCCGTGGCGAATCGTGCCGGTGAGGTGCTGTCGATGTCTCGGACAGCACCGCACCGGCTTGTATCACTTCGAATGTGACGCTGGGATCTTCGGTTAAGAAGTGTCGAGGTTGGCATCGATAAGACATTCGGCGATCTCACTTTCTCCGACTGTAATTGAGACTCCATGCGTCGCAATTGGAAGAAGCAGGAGACTCGGCCGACGACCGACGTGGGAACTCGATGCCCGATAGTACGGGCTGGCATTGTTCCGTCTGGAATCCGCGTTCAATATCGGCGAGAGTTTGCCATTTGATCCCACGAGAGACCTTGGCGGTAGCATGGCGAATGAACTTCCAAACCAAACGGAATGCTGTCCCAGTCCCGAACTGCTCGCGGCGACGTTGATCGGGCGTTTGGGTGATGAAGAGGCGGTGGCGATTGAGGAGCATTTGACGCGGTGCGAGCGGTGTCAGGAACAGGCTCGGAAGTTGGAGGTGGTGGATTCCCTGGAGCGAGAGATTCGCGAGCAGACGAAGCTGATGGAGTTCGCGGACGAGCCGGTGCTCGACAGTCTGGCCGAGCGGTTGCGGGCGCGGTCACGGCTCCGACGAACGGCGGCAAGGTCGCATCTGAGTTTGGTCGGGCAGACGATTGGCGATTACGAATTGCTGGAAGAGATTGCTCGTGGCGGCATGGGGGTCGTGTACCTCGCCAATCAGAAGCGGCTGAATCGGTTGGTGGCGCTCAAAATGATTCTGGCGGGGAACCTCGCTTCGGCGGACGACGTCAAGCGGTTCTATGCCGAGGCGGAGGCGGCGGCTCAGTTGGAGCATCCGGGAATCGTGCCGATCTTTGAAGTCGGTGAGCATCAAGGTCAGCACTACTACTCGATGGGCTTTGTCGATGGCCCCAGTCTCGCTCAACGATTGCAGAGCGGCCCGATGGCGGTGGGTGAAGCGGCCGAATTGCTCGCGAAGATCGCGGACGCCGTGCAGTACGCTCATGAGCGGGGCATCATCCATCGCGACCTCAAGCCGGCGAACGTGCTATTGGCCGACTCAGGTGTATTGAGCCCGACGGGCAGCGGGTCGTCGCGAAAGAAAGTCGCTCGACGCGGTGATCCGACACCCGCGCCAGAGGCACCGGATGTCACGGTCACTTCGTGCGCTGGAGTGGATTCCACGAAGAAGAACCCCAAATCGAAATCGAGCCCGACAAATTCGCGAGTGCAGCCGCGGGTGGCGGATTTCGGCTTGGCCAAGCAGATCACCGGCGACGTGTCGAATGGTGTGACATCCAGCGGCGCGATCGTGGGGACGCCCAGCTACATGCCGCCGGAACAAGCGGCAGGCCGAGTTCGCGAGATCTCGACTGCGGCGGACGTGTACGCTTTGGGGGCGATCCTGTACGAAATGCTCTGCGGCCGTCCTCCATTTCGTGCCGCCACGGCGATGCTCACGCTCAAGCAAGTCCTGGAACAAGAGCCGGTTCGTCCTCGTCTGCTCAATCCACAACTCGACCGCGACTTGGAAACGATCTGCCTGAAATGCCTCGAAAAGCCGATCGAACAGCGCTATGCGACCGCGGCCGAACTCGCTGACGACCTGCGGCGGTATCTTCGCGGTGAGCCAGTTCAAGCTCGGCCAGTCAGCGTGCTCGCGCGGGGATGGCGCTGGACCAAACGCAAACCGTTACTCGTGAGTGCTCTGGTCGCGGGAGTGTTGGCGGTGGTGTCGTTGCTGGTCGCGTGGACAACTCGCATCTCGGCCAATCGAGATCGCCAATTGGCCTCACTGCGGCAGACGTTTGATCGCGGTCTCGAAGACTTGGGTCTCTCGGCCAGCGAGGTTCGACAGCTTCAAACTCTGGTCGATGCAATCAATGCGTTTGACTCGGCAGCCGCCACCGACGCAAAGACGAGGTTGGATCAACGCTACTTCGCGCTGCTGCAACGGGAGATCAACCAATCCAAGCTGACGGAGCCAGATCGCGAGCGACTCGACGCGGCGTTGTCCGTGCTCGCTGCGCGGAATGCCGAGCAAGCCCAGCAACTTCAGGAGGTGCTTCGCAAGCGGCTCGGCGGTTGGGAGGTCGTGACGCATCTTGCCAAACCGTTTGCGAATGTCCGCGATATCTTTCCAGGTGATCGAGTCACCGCTGAATCCGAGCGATTGATCGGAGCCTTTCGTATAAGCGCCGACTTGGGCCGCGAAGGAATCGACCGTGGCGTCGACCTTGGCCCGCGCGAGTCGGCCGTGGAAACCTCGTGCGACGCACGCGGGCGTCTGCGCTGCGAGTTGACTTTCGCCCAGGATTGGGAGACAGCGGCGGGATTGGGAGTTTTCTTCGGATCAGCAATGAGTGACTGTCATTCTTTTTGGCTGGTGCCTGATGCCGCCGATGCCACTCGTGATCGTGAAGATAGCATGACTCTTACAGACCCGGCGCGCCCCAGAGACGAATTACTGCGTATCACGGCTGCGGACTTGGCACTCAATCTTCGAAGCCGTCGAATCAAGTTTGCCACCGTGCGCAAGACCGGCGGGCAACTGCGGCTGGAATTGCGACGGGGCACAGCCGTGCTGCAAAAGCGTGAACTCTCGATAGCCGACGCTCCGATTGGTCCCTTGAAGTTGATCGCCGAACAAGATGGGACTCGCCTTTCGGTGCGGATCAACAATCTCGAACCGCTCCGCTTCGATGACCTCGTTCCTCCCGATGCGTCGGGCACGCCGACTCTAACGCTGGCCTGGCCGAACACGGTGTCGTTGTCAGAACTGCGTCTCTCGCGGCGGCAGTTGGAAGAATCG
>JAYVSP010000746.1:0-7197 GCA_043775215.1 Planctomyces sp.
TTGTCTCGCCGCATCGCCGCGTTAAACTGAGCAAAAGCCGGAGCCTGGAGCGACTAATCACCTCATGCAACGCTGTTTGAGAGATGTGGCACTAGAGCGACGGATGATTGGCTGCCGTTGCCGTTCAAAATGGTTTGAGAAGTGGAGCACAGATCGCTGTCCGAGGCCACACTTCTCAAACGCTTTCGACGCAACACCAAGTTGATTACTTACAGGTAGGCGCGCGGCCCGACTCACAGGTGTTGCAAAACTCGTCCATTTGCTTCTCCACTTGCTCCTTCGCGTAGCCGTACCGCTTTTGCAGGACTCCCGCGAGTTGATCCCGCTTGCCGGCAACGACATCGAAGTCATCGTCCGTGAGTTTGCCCCATTTCTCTTTGGCTTTGCCCTTGAGTTGCTTCCAGTTTCCTTCGACTTGATCCCAGTTCATGATTTCTTCCTTTGCATGAGAATATTGTTGAGAAACGCTGTTGCGACTTCTGAAGTCGTTTCGATTCGGTAGCCATCGCATCAGGTGATTGGTGTTCGACGGCCGGCAATGGCCGAAATCGCAAACACGATCAGGAACACCACGAACAAGATTTTGGCGATCGACATCGCCGCGCCCTCCAAGGCAAAGAAACCCAGCAATCCTGCGATGAGCGCGATTACCAGAAATGTCAGAGACCATTGCAACATGGCACACCTCCTTTGGTGGGTTAGGAAAGAATTCTTCGCTACTTGCGGGGAGTGCCCCCCATTCCGAGTGCTGACTTCCCAAGAGCTGCTTACTTGGGCATGGAACGAAGTCGGTCTCCCCAGGCCGGCTCCGTGACCTCCCCATCAGTCCAATCATGGTCTTCGCCGAAATGCTGACGTACCGAACTTCTAGCCAAATGCGCCGATGCTGGGGCGGCTTGCCGCCGAAAGAATTCTGCCAGCGTGGCACCTAAAAGCCCTTGAAGGATTGGGGCCAGGGAGCCAATCAACGCGCCTTGGATTTCCGTTGCCACTTTGCTCCAGCCTTCCGGCGAAGCTTTGGAGTCAGAACGCTGCGGATGCGCTGCTTCTGTTATGCTCCTGTTCGCATCGCGGAGACCTTGTGAGTGGTCTCGGTCATCGTTTCGGAATGGATCTGGATTCAATGGAAGAGGGGTTGAATAACATTTCGCGAGAGGAACACTGGGCTGCCCTGGCTTGAGGAATTGTCCGAGCACATATCCGGCGGCCACTCCAGCTCCCATCATTCTCAACGGATAGTTCCTGACATGCGTCGCGAGATCAAATGTTTCCGTGACCTTTGTCATCGTGTTTTGCACAGCCTCAGCCGTATTTTCGACGGCCTCTTTCACCTTGGTCACTGATTCGGTCATCGCAGTTGCCGCCGGCTCGACGACACGTTCTTCAAGCATGTCCAACTTCTCTGCCAAGTTGCAGCGAGTTTGTTCGATTTGGCACTTCAGTACTTCGGACTCTCGATCGTCCATCATCTATTCTCCTTGAGTGCAGGCGACGAATCATTCAGCCGGAGATTCAGAGAGTCGAATTTCTTGATCCCCTGATAAACCATTCCCCCAGCAACGATCGCTAACAAAATCCCAAGCAAGGCGAGACTGCCCCACAGCGGGAGGTCCGGAAAGGCCCAACACAGGCAGTGCGCGAGAGCGAAAAAGAGTCCGATTCCCGCGACAAGTGCGCCGCACACACCGGTTCCGATTAGCGATGCTGCCTGCCAAGTCTTCCGCGCATCCTGCTGCAATTCATGCCGAATGAGCGCAAATTGCTTTTCGAACAAATCTCGAACGTCGGACACAATACCTGCGACTAACGCAGAAGTGCTCTGCGGAGCCAAGGTGCCCGCCGGTTCCTCCATGACTATTTGAAAATCGGTCATCACTGTTGTCCTAGCTGCTTCTACAAGTGGTCGCGCGAGCGAACAGATAACCCATGCCCATGCCCGCCATCAGCGAAGTGATGGGATTCCTCCGAATCAGTTTCGCGATATCGCCGATCATTCCACTGAGCCCTTGGTCTTCGAGATACATCCCGCTGTAGTCCAAGGAATCCGCGAGCTTGGACGATGCGGCTCCCACGACTCCACTTTCAGGCATGTGCGATCGAACCTGATCGGCGACCGATTCAATCTTGCGGCCCGTCGTGGCTGCTGCTTGGTTGGCTTTGTTGAGAAGCGACGAAGCCACGTCCTCCACCCGTTGCCCCATTTCTGTCGCGGCGTCTCGAATGGCATGCCCTGATTGATGGCCTTGGTCAAAGCTCTGCGACTGGGACTCGTAGGGTCGTCCGGTTTTCGATGCGGTCGTTGTCGTTTCCATCATTCCTTCTCCTAAAAGCGGCTGTGATTTTCACCCAAGGTTTCTGCGGTTGCAAAATTGACGCGTAAACTTGTTTTCTAAGATCACGCGAAGATGACGGATTCCTGAATCATTCCACCAAATGGTTCACAGCATTGCTGGAGTGATCCATTCCGCCGACGCCCTCTCAGCAAGCGGAATGCCCAACTCACAAAAAAACGACGCCGACTGGGTGACAGTCAGCAGTTGAAGGCTCTGCCACGAATTCAGGCGGCACTCCGTCGCATGAGATGGTCGATTCCTGACCACAATGGTCAGTCAACGGCCCATTCAAAGACTGCAATCGTGCGAGAGATCTTTCACCTTCGATCATGACCATTTGAGATTTCGTTGACGAACGACTCGGCTCAGGCATTCGGTTTGCAAACAAATTGGTGGCTCACGCAGGATTCGAACTCCTTTAGTCTTCAAACAAGCGAGGTCGCAGACGTGGGGCAGGTTTTTAACCTGCCCGTCAAACACAGACTCTGATTTCGCGAGCGCGAATGGGAAGAAGCCCAGCAATGTGAGCGAGAAAAAGCTTGAGAACAAGTGACTACAAATATCGAACTCTCGAAAGGAACAATCATGTCAGAAACCAAACAAGCAACACGATCAGCGTTCGAGGAGCTCCGCGAAAACGTAACGGATGCGGCTGCCACTCTGGGAACCAGCGCCAAAGAGTTCACACGTGACGCGTTAAAAGAGACCCAGGATTGCGCAGCCTCATTTTACGAACAAGGACGAGCGAAGACCCAGAAGGCCGAGCAAACTTTGGAGACCATGATCCGTGCGCGGCCTCTGAAGGCGATCATGATTGCGGCCGGAATTGGATTGCTGTTGGGTGGTATCGGCCTCCGCCGCTGATCTGTTCCGTCTCCGAGAAATCAAGCGTCGGCATCGCGGAAGGCAAGTTGTCGTGAACGAGCTGTTTCACAAGTTTGCGCGAGTGACATCCGATCGGATGGGTTCACCAATCTCTTTCCTGGCGGCGGTCTTGGTGATCGTTGTTTGGGGTGTGACCGGACCCTTGTTTGGTTTTTCGGATACTTGGCAGTTGGTCATCAATACGAGCACGACGATTGTGACATTCCTTATGGTGTTCCTTATTCAGAACACCCAAAACCGGGATGCGATGGCCATTCATTTGAAATTGGATGAACTGGTGCGCGGAGTCAAAGGCGCACGCACTGGCCTTGTGAATCTCGAAGAACTTTCGGATGAAGAACTCGAACAGTTGCATCACGAGTTCCAAGATTTGCAGCGCCGCAATGGCCGCGAAGCGAAAGGCGAACCGCGTGACGCGGTGTCGGGCGTCATTTGAGCGGGCACCGCCAAGAACAATTCGCGAATGAGCGTTTCAGCGGAAAGAATTCTCATGACACGCTTGGATGACTCAATGCGCTTCGCCTGGTTGGCTAAGGTCGCCTCGGTCGCGATCGTCGTGGCAGCGCTCTATTTCGCGAAGGGACTACTGGTTCCCTTTACTTTGGCGGTGCTTCTCAGCTTTCTTTTAGCACCGGCCTGCGACCGCCTGGAACGCTGGCGACTTGGTCGCGTTCCGGCCGTATTGGTCACCACCGTGCTGGCCTTCGCCCTGATTGGGATGCTCGCTTGGAGCGCCATGCTCCAAATTTCCGACTTGGCGCAGAAGCTTCCCCATTATCAAGAGAACATTGAAACGAAGTTGCGTACGGCGAACGGCTATATCAGCGGCACGTTCCAGAAGCTGTCGAAAACGACGGAACATCTTCAGAAAGATCTGGCGAACTCCAATTCGACTTCTACCGAAATCGTTCAAGGTGAGCGTTCCTATCCCGTCCGGATCATCGCCACGGCACCCAGTACCTTGGCGATTGTGAGCGGCATGTTCGGCACCTTGATCGAGGTGCTGGGGATGGCGGGCATTGTCATCATTTTTGTGATCTTTTTCCTGGTTCGGCGCGAGGATCTGCGAGATCGATTCATTCGGTTGGTGGGATATATAAACAACTGACCATGACGACTCAGGCGTTGGAGGATGCGGCTGCGCGAGTCATTCGATATTTGCTCTCGCAGTTATTAGTCAACGTGGTGTTTGGCGTTGCGGGAGCGATCGGCCTGTATTTCATCGGTGTTCCGAACGCGATGCTTTGGGGACTGTTGGGAATGGCGCTCCGGTTCGTGCCGTATGTCGGTCCTTGCATCGCTGCCGCCATGCCGGTCTTGCTGGCCTTTGCGGTCTCGCCGCGCTGGTGGGAGCCGATGTTGACGTTGGTCTGGTTTGTCGTTTTGGAACTCATCCTTGCCAATGCCATCGAACCGTGGCTCTACGGCAAGAACACGGGCGTGTCGCCAGTTGCGGTTCTAGTCTCGGCTGTTTTCTGGACGTGGTTATGGGGTGCGATCGGATTGTTATTAGCGATGCCGCTCGCTGTATGCTTGGTTGTCATTGGCAAATATGTTCCTCAACTCTCTTTCTTGGACACGATTCTCGGAGATGAGCCGGTCTTCGATGCCTCCACCCGGATCTACCAGCGGTTGCTCGCCGGAGATCAGGAGGAAGCGACAGAGCTTGTCGAGGAACAACTGCATGAGAAATCGCTAGATGAGATCTATGAGACTCTGCTGATTCCGGTGCTCGCCCTGGCCGAGAAGGACAGTCATCGTGGCGACTTGGCAGAATCCCGACACGAATTTGTAATCCACGGGGTGAAAGATATCGTGGACGAGTTCGGCGAATATGAAAGTGACTCCGAGACGTCTCCGACAAATGGAGATGGGAGCAATAACGAAGACAGAATGCGATTCCGGATTCCGAAGTCGGCGAAGATTCGTGTGCTCTGCCTTCCCGCTCGCGATGAGGCAGATGAAATCGCGGCCACGATGCTGGCCCAACTCCTCGATCGAAATGGCTACTTCGCGGAGGTCGTCTCGTTAAAAACGTTGGCCGGCGAGATGCTGGATCATGTGGCCGAGCGACAAGCCGATCTCGTTTGTATTTCTGCGATTCCGCCTGCCGCCATGACGCACTCGCGTTACTTCTGCAAACGACTCCGAATGCGATTTCCCGATCTGAATTTGGTCGTGGGTTTATGGACCGTTACGGCCGACTTAGCCAAATCAAAACAACGGCTCGGCTCTGACGACCACATTCAGATTGTGAAAAGCCTGACTGAGGCTCAAGAGACCATTCGGCACGCCATTCAGCCGCTGTTACTTCGAAATGAAAAAATTGCCCCCAGTCGTCCGTGTCACCAAATTCCCATCGAGAATCCAAAAGAGCAGCTAAGTTCTCGAAGCGATGCAGCTCTGGCCAAAAGTTTGGGCGAACGGCACCGCGCGGCTCACTAATTGCGATGGTATCTACCGTCGCCTAGCGAGGTTCATTTCAAAGCTACGGGTGGTCCGGAGTCGTGGGGTTCGCTAGACCGACACGATGAATAGGAGCACAAAAATGGACATTTTCGCACAAACGGTGTTTCCCCTCGCGGCGGCTGGATACTCGCTCGTTTACCTGCTGGCAGGTGGAGGAGTCTTCGGGGCGCTCGTCATTTTCATGATCATGAAAATGGCCGGAAAATGATGCTGACGCCGACAATCATCGCGGCGTAATGCATGCAAGACATCGACACCCAATTGCCTCAAGCAGCCGCCGAGAGATCCGCTTAGCTTAGGACCGGCGCAGAAATAACTGTCAGATGTCGCTGAACTCGCCAGAGTTCAGATCCGAAGTCTGGCGACTTCGGCTACAACGGTTTCGGCTACGACAGTTATTGATGCGCCGGTCCTTAGCTTAGCTCAGAGCTGCTTCGAGCATTCGTTTGGCCATGCCAGAGTCGTCTCCCGCCGGCTGGAACTTCTGGAAGTCGCCGCGCAGTGCTTTCAAAGCGTACCGCTCGTAACCGATTTCGGCCGCCGTGCGAAAGCCAAGGCGACGCAGGACTGGCAATGGGGGACACCACCCCTGGATGGCATGTTGCAGGAGAAAGCCGGCAACGATCGCCGGCAGGGCGAAGAACCGCCGATCAACCAACGTGCCTAAAGTGACTCCCACCAGAACAGCGGTCGAGGCATTCGCTTCCAGAGCACGCTCGATATCCCACTCTCGGTCTAATTCCTTAAGCCGCCGTTGAATGGCGGCGACACCCGCATTGGCCACTCTGAGAACATTTTGCTCAGTCTGCTGGTGGATGTCTTGATTGACTTGATCCGCGGTATGTTCGGGAACTCTGGCAACGGTCGATGGAATCATGATCTTAACTCCTGAAGAGTGAATGGGCTGATTCCAAAACCGCAAGACTCATGCCCAAGACTCCTGCCGAAATAGCACAATGGCGCGGCCGAAATCCACCAAGCCTTTTTGGTTTTTTGGTGAAGTGCGAAATCATACCGGGGTTCGCACCATGTTCGGACGCAGTGTCGAGCGTACAGAGTCCGCTCGCGAACTGGTGCTTCAGACTCGATGGGTGAATCCCACAGTTCCACCAGCGAGTTGACGTACAAGACGTCGTATCAGTGACAACACTCCAGCAGATCACCGACACCGTAGCTTCAATGCCGGAACGAATGCCATCCCGTCCATCAGCCCGCGATCAGAGATTGACCGATGCGGCTTGTTTGTGGCCAAACGAATCACCGAATTAGCAAATCAAAACTTTCAGGCCCGAAGATTGCATTGGCCAGTTTCGGACGTGTTCCCGTCATGGATCGCCAAAACAATCGGAAGTACATTTCACCAGGAGGACGATCTAAATGACCATGCGTGATTCGTGTCGATCCCAATCTGAGCCGGAATGCGTTAGCATCCGGTTCGGATCGGCGAAAACCGGACGCTAACGCGTTCCGGCTGATGGTGAATCAAACATTGACAATCGACACGAATCAC
>JAYVSP010000747.1:0-7474 GCA_043775215.1 Planctomyces sp.
GTTGACCGCGTTCAGGCTGACCGTAAACGTCTCCGTTGCTTCCAGCACCGCGTCGTTGAGCGTGGCCACCGTGAACTGTTTCGTTTCGCCCGCCGTCCCTGTGAAATTCAACGCGGCCACCACGTTGTCATAGTCTTCGGGTGGCACCAGCGGAACCGCGCCACCCGTGGCCGTAACATCGCTCAGCGTCACGTTCACCGCCGTCCCGCCTTGCACGGCGTTGTTCAACGTCACGGTGAAGACCAAGCCGACACCTTCCACAACCGTCACGTCGTTGACTGTCACCGACGCGCTATCGTTGTCGTTGATCGTGCCGGTCGCGGAACGGGTCGCGGCCAGCGTGATGTCTGGGTCGCCCGTGATCACACCGAGTGTCACAATGACCGTCTCGCCGTCGACTTCCACCAGACTATCGTTCATGGTGTGGACCGTGATCGCCGCCGTGGTGCAGCCGGCCGGAATCGTCACGCTCGTGGTCGTGTCCGTGAAATCATTGGCCGCTCCCGCTGTGGCCGTGCCGCTGAAACTGTAGGCGACTGTCGTGGCCGTGCTGCTGGCCGCGCTCAACGTCACCGTGAAGGTCAGGTCTGCGCCTTCCGTCACTGTCGGCGTTCCCGAAATGCTCAAGGTGGCACTGACCTCTGTGACGGCGATTGTGAACGACTGCGTATTGAACGACCCATCCGCCGACGTCGCGCGGACGGTGATCGTGTGCGACGCCGAAGTGTCGTAATCCAGCAATGCTCCGGCAGCGACGGTCACAACGCCCGATGAGCCATCAATGGCGAATCGTCCACTGGCGTTATCGTCGAGCGAATAGGTGATGCCGTTAGTCGTGGCATCCGCATCGCTGGCAAAAGCAGTGATGCCCACGGTGGTCCCGTTGGCAGCGTTTTCGTTGACCGCGTTGGCCGCACCGTCCGTATCGCTGACACCGCCGACATCGAACTCGTCCACGTCGCTGATCTCGACGGTGAAGGTTCGAGTCACAGTGGTTGTGCCGTCGGTGGCATTCACAGTCAGCGTGCGCGTCGCTCCCGCTTCGCGATTGAGGAGTGCGCCATTCTGAACGGAAACGACACCGGTCGTGGAATTGATCGCGAACGCCGCGTTCTCGGCATTCGTGCTTGGAAGGGAGTACGTGACGTTTGGCCCACCAAGTTCTGTCGCCGCGACCGTCAGTCCAAGCAACGTGCCATTCGCCACTCCCTCACTCACACGAATTCCTTTTTCGACTCCTTGGTATTTCACCAGCGATCTGAAACTGTTAGTCCCCGATCCAACGGTCACTTGAATAAAGCCGTTCGTCGAACCGGTCGCGAACCACTCCGTCGTCACGTTGGTTCCTACAATTTCCAAGGTGTCGATTCCGTCGTCGCCATCGAATTCCAACAGCCCGCCGTTCGGAATCGGGTTCCCCTGACGGAAATCGACCCGCAAACGATTGTTGTTGACGTCACCCATCGCTTTGATCTTGTGCAATGGATCGGCTGAATACGTTGTCGTCGTATTCGAAACCTGGATGTTCCCCATTCCGATTCGTGAAACGGTGACTGGTGTCGCACTGCCTGTCACAGCGACATTAACATCCGTTCCCGGAGCCTTCTTCGACAAATCGAGAACATAAGTGCTCGCCGTCGCTTGGAATGGACCCCAGGTGCTGGAGAACACGAGTTTCGTCCCATCCGGGGAGGCGACGATGTGGGCTTGATCCGCAAATCGGATTTGGCCGACCGTACCGTCATTGGTGTTGTGATATCCAAGCTTGCCGGGACCGATCTCCGCCGCAGTCAGCATTGGATCATCCAACCAAATGGCGCGAATCTGTCCTTGGAATTTTGTGCCCTGATTCGAGTTTATGCCGTTTGCTGTCTGCCCTCCCGAACCCAAATAGGTCACGAATACGAAACCGGGGTTTTGCAGGTTTGTCGCCGTCGCATGTCCAAATGATGCTTCGCGATGGCTGACATCGGGGTCTCCGGTCCCGGGATCGGACAGTCCTTTGTATTCGCCATCAGTGATGTTGTAGGAAACCACCCGGCCGATGTTGGCCGCATTGACGCCGGAAGAAATCTTCGACGGGGTGGGATTTGCGAATCCTCCCGTGACTGGCCGGTCAACCCATTGCGACGCTTCAAAGACCAAGTGCATGTCGCCGCTGGCCGACTTCGCGAAAACGGGATGCCCCATGCTGAATGGAAAATAGCCCGCGCCAAACGAACTTTCATCGACGTTGGTTGTGCTCACGTCGTCGAGCTTGAAGAGATATGACGGCGTGAAGTCATAGTTTTGAGGCGGATTTCCAGATTGATAGCTGCCGGTCGCGTAAACAACTGGGAGAGCCTGCGGTGCGAAACTTCCTGAACCCGTTGTGCCGGCCCCCAGCGTGACGTGCAGCAATCGAAACATGTTGTTGTGGTCGGTTCCATCATGATAGGTCGCTAAGACGTACTGACCATCGGGCGAAAACCACAATCCCTGACGATCGATGTTCGTGAAATTCGTGTTGACGGTGGCCCCGATGGTGGATGGGCGAAATATTCCATCCGCTTGTGATCCCGTCAGCACTTGATCGACGACGATCACGGGACTCCCGTTGGCGACCGAATCGGTCAGGTTCACGACGTACAAGTGCATGTTGTTGTTGCTTGTCGGAGCCGAATAGGATGAGGTCCACGGTACACCGTAGAACGCGACGTACTCTTTTCCGTTCACATAGGCCAACGATTCCTTGCCCTCCAAGAAATACCGAGGCCCGCCTGCATAGTTGAAGTTAATTGTCGTCGATGTCCCGCCATTCTTAAGATCGTGAAGCGTGATCGTGTTCGTGTTCGCCCCTGCATTCAGCGTTGTCCCGCTCGTGGTAATCCCTACCTGAAAGCTGTATTGGATGTTGGGAGTCGCGGGATTGAGACTCCACAGCCAATCCGTTCCTGAAACATTCCCGCTACCGGTTTCCAATTTGGTGGCTGTATAGTTCGTGTCCGTTGTCGCGTTCACGAGAATGTTTTGCGGCACGTCCGCACTGCGGCTGGCGCTTTCCGTGCTCAATCGAATCAACGTGCCGTCGCTGTTCCACGGCGAATCGGTCACATAGCGGTTCTTGACGATCCCGCCCCACACAGCGCTGTCATTTCCCGTCACGAACGCCGTCCCCGGATCGCCCGTGATGCGAGTCACCCCATTCGACGTCGCTGAGTAATCCGGCTTGTTCGGAATCGACGGATCAACCCAAGCCGGAATAAACGGATTCACGTTGCGAAGAATCAAGCTCTCTTCCGTCGAACCCGCCGTGATTCCGACGATCACGTCTCGCGTACTCACCGGTTCATCAATGATGGTCGTTGACGACGTTGGCGTGACTTTGTACTCCATTCGCTCGTCATCAATCACCAACCAATCGTCCGTCGCTGTCGAATCGCCCGTGTTAAGCGTGTTGATCCGGTAGTCAGGAAAAACCGTCTGGGGACTGCCGTACAGAAAGGTCGCGATCGTGATCCCTTGCTGAGCGAGTTGGACATAAGCCGATTGACTCGTGTCTTTGAGGTTGTTGGGAGCACCCGTCGCAACCCAGCGGTCTCGTAACGATTTCAGTTCCTCATTCTTGTTGCCTCCTTCGTATGCCATCGCACCGCCGATCAACACATCCCCTTCCGCTCCGCCGTTCAGCGCATCCGCCCCGTAACCGCCGACGAGGATGTCTCGGCCCAAGATGGCATTGATTGTTGCGGTCGCTGGTGGCGTGGATTGGGTCACGAGTGTGTCACCCGTGCTGAGCGTCAGTTGCAGCGCTGCCACCACACTGATCGTGAATTGGCCGTCATTTGAGGTTGTGCCGCTCATTGTGCCGCTGACGCGGATTGCCTGGCCGACCATGAAACCGTCCGTGATAAAACTCCCGTTTGAACGAGTGATCGTATCGAGCGCAGTTCCGCCATCGAAAAACATCAGCCCAGGAGAACCGGTCGTCATGACCGCGACACTCAAGTCGGATAGCTGGTCAGCCCCGAGTCCACCAAGAAGGATGTCATTCCCAAAATCCCCAAACATCAAATCGTTGCCAGTTCCGCCATCCAGAATGTCATCACCATTCCCGCCGCGAAGAACATCGTTTCCGGCGTCACCATTGACCGTGTCCGCCCCGTCGCCGCCAAGGATGTTGTCGGCTCCGTCGCCGCCAGACAGAACATCGTTGCCGCCGCGACCATCAATTGAATCGTTTCCCACGCCACCGCTCAGAGTGTCGTCACTTGTTCCGCCGAGGAGTGTGTCGTCCCCTTGTGTGCCGATGAACGATTTGAAGTTGGACACGTTTGCGATAGTGACGGTTGCGATGGTGCCGTCTGGGCGCGTGATATTGACCCCATTGGAAAGCGCGCCACTGGTCAGCACATTGAGCTTCGGATCCGGTGTCGCCGTCAAATCAATCATCACCGCGCCGGTGAGATTCGACAGGTCCAACGTATTTACACCATCGGTGTCTTGGTTAACCACATCGCCAGTGTGAACGACGAATGTGTCTTCGTCATTGCCTCCAAACAGGATGTTGCCTTCGCCCGCCCCACCGCCATCAAGCGTGTCGTCTTGACTGCCTCCGTTAAGGCTGTCCAAACCACCGCCGCCAAAAATCGAATCGTTCCCCGCACTACCGTTGAGAACATCGTTGCCGCCGCCGCCGTCAATCGAGTCCTTGAAGGAAGTCCCAGTAATTGTGTCGTTTCCAAAATCCCCGACGACGGACGCGCAATCACCAAACACCAATGCGCCAGGCTTCTGTTCAAATCGAATTCCAGTCACGCCGCCCAGTGAGATTGAGTTGTTGCCACTGGTATTCGTCGGAACGACCTTGATTAACTTCAGGTTTTTCATTTGCGTCTCGGAAAATGACGGAACGAGCGCAATCTGGTTGATGAGAACCTGAAATCCGAGGCCCGGTGCGGACACGTTGATTGAAACGCTTTCGTTTTGATTGTCTCCCAACTGGATCAACAACGTAGACGCATCAGTGAATTGCGCTGAGTTCGTCGGGGTCGTCCGGGATTCAAGCGTTTGAATTTCGGCAGTCTGCGAAGACTGGCGAATCAGAAATGTTCGGCGAGAACGGCGATGACGACGATTTTGGCTTCGGATGGACTTCAAAACGAGACGATCCAAGAACCTATCGAGCCAATTTGGACGAAGCATTAGAATTCTCCTCGGCGGCCTGCGTGTGCCAGACTTGTGCAGCGCCGGCTTCTAGAGCATTTACGTGATTGGTCTTCAGGTGTTTGGTGAGTTTGTCGTACCTCCGCCACTCAGGATACACTGCAAACTAACCACGAAAATGCTCTAATGTTCGTGACGGCAACATTCAATGCCGTGGAATTCGACCGGCTTACATCCATCAGGAAACGAATTCATGAGATCACCAAATCGCAAGAGGCGATGCAATCTTCGCGGCACGGTCGAAGCCTTGGAGTGCCGATTCCTGTTGGATGGACAAGGTTTGTTCTCGTCTCCAGAGAAAATACTCGTGCGGGGAGGCCTTTCGGTTCAATTGGCGGATTTCGACAACGACGATGATTTAGACGTCTTCATCGCGATGCGCAACAACGCAAGTTCAGAAAGCAAGTCGCGCGTTTATCAGAACGACGGACTAGGGAATTTCTCCGCGGCTGGAATTCCGTTCGGGCCTGCCGACCCAAACAGTGTTGAGGTGGCGGATCTTGACGGCGATGGTGATCTCGATATCGCCCTGGTCGGAGCGCGAGATGGACTCCGGATTTTTTGGAACCAAGGTGCTTTCCAGTTTGTGAATACTTCTGGGATCCTAGATTCGAACGGTTCTCCGTCAGGGGCCGTGATCGCCGCAGATTTTGATACCGATGGCGATGTTGATCTAATCGCTCACATGAGTCCACAGGGAAGCCGCCTTTATCGAAATGGCGGCGATGGAAACTTCACCACCGAAGCGATTCCAAATTACGCCGGTATCGGATCATTCGCCGATCTCGATGGTGATCGAGATGTTGATATTCTTCTTGATGGTGGATGGTTGCGAAACAACGCGGGAAAATTCGATGACATTGCTTACTTTGGAGTTCGTTCTCCCTCATCCGTCGCAGACTTTGACGGCGATGGCGACGTGGATGTGTATGCGTCGAGCAACAATTCAACGGGGTTCGGCGGATTAGTCTTTCTCAATGACGGGAACGCTAATTTCACCAGTACGGATCAACTCATCACAACACATCCGTTTTTCGAATGGTTCTACGATAGTGCAGTTGGCGACGTCGATCTGGATGGTGACGTTGACCTACTTGTCGCACACGACTTCGATCCGACCATCGACGGAGATACCGGTTTATCGATCTGGTCGAACGACGGAAGCGGCCGTTTTCGACATGAGGCAGGACCGATCGATTCCCCGCAATCGATCCGTCTCGGCGACATTGACGGTGATGGTGACCTTGATGTTGTTTCAACCACGGGAGGTTCACTCTCAATCTCCCGGAACCGCACAATCACCACCGTGCAACTCCCAAATAGCGGGAGCTTTGAAATCTTGCGTGAGCAGAATGACGTCGTGATTCGCACCGTCAACGGTGTGGAAATCTTTCGCGAACCCGCAGTGGGAATCAAAACACTGCGAATTCGTGGGACTGCCGGTGACGAGCGGATTGATGCGTCGTCGTTGACTGGCATCGGCTTGGTGCTCGACGGCGGCGACGGGAATGACACGTTGATTGGTGGGGCGGGCGGGGATTCGCTCGACGGTGGCAACGGGAATGATTCGGTATTGGGGCAGAGTGGTGATGACTCGTTGGTTGGCGGCGATGGGTTGGATACGTTGCTCGGCGGCGCGGGGCGGGATTCACTTGTCGGTGGGGGCGGGAATGATCGAATCAATGGGCAAAGTGGAGCGGACACGATCACCGGTGGACTAGGTGATGACTGTTTGGTTGGCGGCGACGGGATTGATTGCCTCGCCGAGTCGGGTGACGTGAACTTCACGCTGAGGCCGACGACGTTGCGTGGCTTGGGAAACGACCGGCTCACCCTCTTTGAGAAAGCGATGTTGACCGGCGGCGACGGTGCGAATGTCCTCGATGCCAGCACGTCGAACATGCTAGTGACCCTGATTGGCGGCGCGGGCGATGACTTGCTGCGCGGCGGCTCGCGGTCGGACAGTCTCGACGGCGGCGACGGCAACGATACGCTCATCGGCAACGACGGCCACGATTCGCTGACCGGCGGCACCAACGACGACCTGCTCATCGGCGGCAACGGCAACGATCTGCTCAATGGCGACACTGGCTCCGACACGCTGACCGGCGGCAACGGCAGCGACAAACTCCTCGGCGGCGCGGATTCCGACACACTCCTCGGCGGCCTCGGCAACGACACGCTCAACGGCGGCGACGGAACGGATCGCATCGCCGGTGGCAACGGCCGCCATCGAGCGATCAACCCCGCCGATGTCTTCGTTGACTCG
>JAYVSP010000748.1:0-17551 GCA_043775215.1 Planctomyces sp.
ACGGGGTCATCGGCGTTCTGCGATTGGCTCGTTGTTCGACGTGCCGTTGAGCTTCGGCCTCCCCCGGCGAGAAGCAATACGCTTCGGCGTCGCGGTCCAAGTACGGCCGGAGTACTTCTTGCCCTTCCGGGCCAACGAAGATGCGTCGGTCTTTGCCATGATGTTCGGTCTTGTGATGTTCTGGTCGATAGACCCACACGCCGTTCGATTGAAAGGTCACGTCACATGGTCGCATCGAACAGAGTTCTCCCGGTCGGCAGCCCGTCAGCATTTGCAGCCTGACCATCGCGGCCACAACGTCGGGCAGGTGTTCGATGGTCGCGTTGACGACCGCCTCACGCACTGGTCGCACGGGAGCGGATTCCACGGCATCGGAGCGACCAGCCTTGAGGCTCGCGACGGCGGCCAACGCCTGATAGATCGGCGCGGGCACGATTTCGTTCTCGACGCCCCACTTGAACACGCGCTTGATCCGGTGCATCTCGCGGTTGATGTTCGTGCGGCAGTGTCCGGCCTTGATCATTTCGTCCCGCACGGCCTTGAGCTTCAACGGGCCGAATTCCCGAACGCGGGTCTGACCGAACAAGCGGATGAGGGGGCGGAGAGCATCGCGAGTATTTCGAGTCGTGCCGGTCGGCTCGCCGTCTTTGCGACGGTAGTACGTTTTTGCGAAGTCCAAGAAGCGAATCGCGAGGTCATCAATGGTCAGACTGAGTCGTGAGGTGTCACCATTACGATTGAACCACTCGCCAATCAGTTCTTCATACTTCTCGCGGGACTCCGGCGAGCCATACGGGCCAAGGTAGTGATCCTTGCCGTTGATGCGGCATCGAGCTTGGCCGGTGGAAGCGTGAAGTAGATACGACGGTTTTCGTTGCTTGGGCATGCGCAGGACTCCCTGAAAGAGAGGGTTTCGTGAATTCCGGTCCTTCAACCGGGTCTCACGCTGCACTGCCTCGAAAAGTGGTAGAAATGTGGTAGTCAGCCGCTTTTTTCTACCGTTTCTCCGTTCGACAGGTAGCCGCAACTCGCGGCTCAGTTTTGACTTACTTCAGTGGACGATACAAGACTCGAACTTGTGACCTCCACGATGTCAACGTGGCGCTCTAACCAACTGAGCTAATCGTCCGCAGGGCGGGCAGAGTACGGCGTGATTCGGGGTTCGTCAACTCGCGGCAGGATGACTTCCTTGCAGTCTGTGATTGACCGCTTTGACGCGACTATCTCAGGATGAATTCTGGCGAGCGGGGGCGGTGCCAGCCTCCTGATCTGTCCTCATTTCCGCGCCGAGGACACTTTCGATGGAAACATGGGTGGACACCGTCTCGTTCGGCGGTTTGTCGGGGTGTCTCACCTGAGTGCTTGGCTCGCGAGTGACCTTTGGCAATGCGTGATGCGCAAGATGTCGCCGGTCATCAGTTGAATTAGACTGGCCCGGAATCCTCGGTTGCAATTCTTGCGTGACGTTACGTCCAATACTTCGTCCAACTGCCTCCGTTCGGTTCCGTCTAAATCGGAATAGGCTTGGCATGCTCGCTTCCCTCCACCTCAGTGATTCGGTTCGATAAACAATCGCTTGCCGACATCACGTCGATCGGAGCACAATCCCTTGACGCAGACAGGTACAATTTCGCCGATCACAAGGGTTCGCCGTGGCAAATAGCAAGGTTTTGGAAGCAGTCAAAGAAGGCCGGCAGGCGTTGGCCAAGTTTCGCACGAGCAATCCGAATGTGCTGCTCGACTTAACTGACGCCGATTTGAAGGGAATCGACCTGCGCGGCATGAACCTGCGTCGCGCGTTGCTCGTCGGCGCGAAGTTGGCACGTGCCGATCTCAGTGGCGCGAACTTGAACGAAGCCGACCTCACGCGGGCCAACTTGAAAGCCACCATTCTGGCGAAGGCGGATCTTCACCGAGCCAATCTCTTCAAAGCGTATCTCACCGAGGCAGATGCCACGGAGGCCAACTTTGCTCGGGTCAATTTCAACGGTTGTGCCCTCACCAAAGCCAAACTGACGCGAGCCAACTTCCTGGAAGCCGACTTCACCAAAGCCGAACTGAGCGATACGAACGTGCTCGGCAGCGATTTCAGTCTCGCTCGGTTCAGTGACACGCACGCCTCGCGATTGACGTGCGGCTGGACGCGCTGGAGTAATTGTGATCTCAGCCAGGTGATCGGTTTGGATACGGCGGTTCATCACGGCCCCAGCAGCATCGGCTTGGATACTTGGCTCCGCTCACACGGCCAGATCCCGCCGGCGTTTCTGCGCGGCAGCGGCCTGCCCGATGACTTCGTCGCCGGCTTACAGGCGATTCCAAACTCGGCTGCCGCGTGCTTTGTACGGTTCAGCCACGATGATCGTTCTTTCGCGGATCGACTGGCTGAGGGCTTGCGAGCCGTCGGGCTCGTCTGCTGGCTGGATGAGATGCCGGATGCCGGCCGGAATACTCCGCCGCTGGAAGCTCAGTTTGATTCGCAGCAGCCGAACAAAGTGCTCCTGCTGGCCTCGAAGAGTTCACTGACCTCACCGTGGGTCGAAGGGGAAGTCACTCGCTTAATCGAGCGTGAGCAACTTTTGAAAAAGGAAACCGGCCACGACGTGAAACTTCTGTTGCCGCTGACGCTCGACGGATTTTTGTTCGGTGGCGACGCGAAGGGCAAACAAGACAAGGCCATCGCCGCGCGCGTTGTCGTCGACTTCAACGGTTGGCGACGCAACGATACCAAATTCGACGAAGTCTTTCCGAAAGTTCTCACCGCGCTGGGCGCGGAAGCTCGCAAGCCGGAAGCCGCGAAAGAGGAGGGAGGACGCTCGCCGTTTGCCTGGTTTAGTCGGAAGAAGGATGACGACGAGGAATAAGTAACCAAAAGAAGGCTCTTCCGGTGTTCCGGGGAGGCAAGTTTCAAAGCCACGGATGAAACACGGATTGAACACGGATCAGGACAGCGAACAAGGCAAAGAAGAATCGAGTGAGGTCACGGAACGAGGGTGCGTAACGCTTTCTAACCTCTGGCTTGGTCCGTGCTTTTCTCCGTGGAACAAAAACTGTTGTCTGACATTCCCATCCGCCGCTTTTTTTTGTTTTCCAATTCCCTGCCTCCTGTCCTGATCCGTGTTCAATCCGTGTTTCATCTGTGGCAAACATATTCCCCGAAGTGACCTCCCGGGATTACCGAATGAGCCCTAGAGAATTGGTCGTTGCTGACTCAAGCGGAGCAATTTTCAACGCAAAGACGCGAGGGGGTCACAAAGAAATTCAGTTCGCGACAAGCAGTTTGGCTCGCAACATTTTCTCCGCCAAATGCACAATCATTTCAGCGGCGGCGGTGTGCTGACTTCCGCCGAGGCGGTTGCGTCCGCGAGTGCCTTCTTCGCGATTCGAGCTAACACAACCGAAACGGCCAATGTCGCGAGCAGCCCGAGGCCGAACATCACTTTTTGAGCGACTCCGCCCGATGCCTTACCCGATACGACTTCCGACAAGCTCTTCGCCGCCGCGCCGATTGAGACGTACAACAGCGTTCCGGGAAACATGCCGATCCACGAAGCCAACACAAAATCGCGAAGCCGAACGCGTGTCAGGCCGAAGGCATAATTCAACAGGTTGAACGGCAATACGGGAGATAGCCGCGTGAGAAATACGATCTTGAATCCGTGCGTGGCGACGGCCTGATCGAGTACACGAAACCGCGCATCTCGTTCGACTTTGGGCTCAATGAACTGGCGCAGAAAGGTCCGTCCCGCCAGAAAGGCCGATGTCGCTCCAACCGTGCTGCCTAGCGAAACGGCCGCAACAGTTTTGGCAACTCCGAACGCAAATCCTCCGGCCAATGTCAGCAAGGCTGCCGGGAAAAAGAACAAGCTCGCCGGAATGTAGGCCATTGCCAGCCACACAAGTCCCCAATTGCCCCGCGAACGGAGAGCCTCGACAAACCGCGCCGTTTCTTCGCGCCCGTCCACACGCGACTGAGTCGCGAAGACAACAAGGACCAGCACACCCAAGAGGACGCCAGCCGCGATACGAGATTCTCGATTTGAAATTGAACGGCCCCGGCAAACATCTCGGTAGTGTGGGCTTTAGCTCACGCGGAAACGATATCCTGAGAAAAGTGGACTAAAGCCCACGCTAAAATCCACGCTACTGCTCGACGACACGGCACGCAGTTATTCGGCGCCGGTCATGCGGCCGATCCAGGCTCCGGTGCCGATGTCCTTGATGCGGTCGCCGACGGACTGACTTTCTTCGCCATCAGCATGTTGGCCGCCGAACGTCGAAAGCCAGAACTCGGCGGCGATCACCACGAACAGCAAATAGATCAACGGTCGCCAGACTTCGTGTTCTTGGCCGATCGAACCATGCAATTGCTGCGTTTCGGCCGAGGCGTCGATCACTTGCAATTCGACGTTCGGCAACAACTCTTTCAACTGCGGTTCGTCGATCAGCGTGAAGTTGGATTCTTCTTTGGCCAAGTTGACTGCGAAGGCCAGCGACTCGAACTTGGGTTGTTCGATGCGGCCGCCTCGCACGTCGACCGAGTAAAAACCTTTCTCGGCCGTTTGCGTGAAGGCTCCAACTTGCCGGCTGACGGATTTCTCGAAGGCGACCGCCAAGCGATGCCCGGAAACGTCGATCACTTCGGCCTGCAAATTCGGCCATGTTTTCGCGACGGAAATTTCTGCCACGCCATTCGCCGGAACGACCGACGGACCCTCGACACCCGCTCGCTGTCGAACATGACTGATCAGTCTCAGAACCAACGGCACGAACTCGGGCTTCAATGGCAGATTCGTCCACTTCGAGGTCATCGGAAACGCGGCCAATACGACGCGGCCGTCACCAAAGCGGCTTTCGACCACGGCAGCCATGCCGTTGGAAAATTCGATCAGCGGCCAGGTGCTGCCTCGTTCGGACGGCAGCTTGAGCGGGAAACGGCGGTAGACGTTGACCTTCGTCAGATACCGAGCGTCTCGGTTCTCAAAAACCGACAGCACCGGATGAGCGAAGTCGATCGCGGCAAAGCGTTCAAATGTGGCCGAGTCATTCACATCGCCGGCTGCCGGCTGCAATTGAGCCGCCGTCACAAATTGATCGGTCGTCCCTGGGACCGTGAAGAAGGTCTTGTTGTACCGCTCTGGATTGACCTGATCGCCCGGCAGAATCATCAAACCGCCGCCGCGCGTCACTTGTTCTCGCAGCAATCCGAACTGTTTGTCGTCGAGCTTTCCGCAGTTCGCCAGTATTACAACTGCGGCGTCTTTGAGCGTGTCGGCGTTGATCTGATTTTCCGGCAATTCGACAACTTCCAGCGATCGCACAAATCGGTGATCGGCCTCGGTGGCGAGTGGCGACGAGTTGGCAACGGGCGGGGTCGGGAGACCCGCGCCCAGCGCGGGCGCTCGGCGCGAGTCGCCCGACCCCGCCGCACGTGCGTCATGTTCTTCGGCCGGCCGTTCAGTCGCAGTCAGAGCCGTGCGCAGGTAAAGAGCTTCGTTATCGAACGGATCGGTCGCCGGGTTGCCGTTGACGATCAACACACGAATTTGCGGTTCGACAGTCAGAGTGAACAGGAACGCGTCGTCATCGGGAAAACGATCGGAGGAAATCTCGAACCGCCCGCGGAGCACCCCGGGGTCTTGTGGAATGTAGAGGAACGGAGCGTTTGCCGTTTCGCCCGGCTTGAGCGTCAGGCTCTTGCGTGCGATTTCTTTCTCGTCAATGAACAGGCTGACCACGACATCTTGCGGTTGTGTCTTCGAGTAATTCACGACTCGTGTCTTCAGCGGCAGCGGCAACCCGGCGATCGCGCGATGCTGTTCGGGAGGCTCACCCACGACTGCTCGATTGGGCATTTCGCCCGCTTTCGTGCCGACGTCGATCACAAACAGTTTCGTGCCGGCCGGCATCATTCCGTCAGCCGGCTGTTCGCGGAGCTCTCGCCACCCGCTGGCCTGCGAATCGGTGAAGAAGTAAACCCAGGGCTTGGCCGCATTCGGTGAATTACCGCCAAAAAGCTGTGTGAATGTGGCGAAGATGTTGGCCCGCGACGGGCTGGTCTTCAGCGCGGCGACTTTTTCTTTCAGCGACTCCGTGTCAGCGGTAAATCGGCTGACAATCTCTTCGGGTTTCGAAGCGACTCGCACGAGAGTCACTCGGTCGTCTCGGCTGAGCTTATCCACGACCGCTGAAGTCGCTGTCTTGGCCCGATCAAATGCCGACACACCGTCGGTCACCGCATTCATGCTGGCGGAGCAATCGACCAACAAAAAGACATCTCGCCCGCCACCCGAACCGAACAGCGTTTGCCAGTGCCGAACCATTGGCCGAGCACAAGCCAGAATCAACATCAGCAGGAACAGCGTCCGCAAGAACGCGATCAGCGCATCCATGAACTTCATCTGCCGCCGCTGCTGAATGTAGCTGTCAAACAAGAACCGGAAGGTGCTCAAGTCGACGGTTCTGAGTCGATGCAGCGTCAACAAATGCAGCAACACGGGGACCGCGGCCAGCGGCACCATCCACGCAAACATACTGAAATGTAGTAATTCCATGCGGTCGAGTTCCCCATCGGCCGTCGCAACATTGGGGCCAAATCGCGGCCCGCGAAGGAGCAGCAGTATCCAGCCGCCCGGCTACGAACGCAAGTTGCCCTGCGCAGATGACTGCGATCAAAATCAATGTGGTCGACCTGCGCACGAAGACACGACGTCAAGCCGTTACTTTTCTCCGCAATTCGTGACTGCGGGCGGCGGGACGTCGAGTGTCCATTCCGAGTTGAACAGATCGGCCCAAACGGTCTCTTCGGTGAAGTGGCCGCCCTTCTGCTTCGCGAACTTTTGGATGGCGATGTCTCCCAGACGCGGGAACAGCAAGGCGTTCGTCCCCTTGAACTCGGCGTCGTGCATCGTGTGCCCGGAGTTGATGACGACGTAGCGGTCGGGGTTCAGCGGATTCGGATAGATCAGCGACATGCCGTGTTGCGCGGGGTCGTACTTCTTGCCGCCGACCTCGATTGCGTCTTTGGTCCACTCCACCGGCAGCTTTTCCAGCACACGCGCGATCAACACATTGGAACCGGGATCGCCGAATAGGATCAGGTTCTTGTCCTTAATCAGTTCGTCGGTCACGTCGCTGTCTTTGACGGTCGGCACACGTCCGCGGAACCACTTGTCGAACTCGCGCGCGAAGCGGTCGTGAGTCCAACTGGCCCAGGCGGCATGTGACTCATTCCAAGCCTTGCCGCTGGGGAGTACGCAGACGAACGGTTCCATGAACGCGTCGTCGATTGGGCCTTGCTGGTTGTGCCGCTTGTGGAGTTCCGGGTTGTTGGCGAACGCGCGGGATTCGTCGTAGCTCAGCAGCTTCCAGTGATCATCGTCCCACTCGAAGAACACGCCCGGCAGCAGGCCACCGGCCGCGTTCGCCAGCGGATGTTCGTCGCCGTCGATCTCGATGCGTTCCGCCACGTCGCGAGCGATCTGCAACGCGGAGACGTTGTCCGTCTTCACGTGCAGCACGCCATCGTCGCCGACGCGTGCCTGTACGCTGGCGGCGTCGTACTGGTTCTGCATTTCTTCGATCGTCAGCCAATCGCACTGGTTGTACTTGAGCGTGTGTGTGACGAACCGAATCTCACGCCGCTGCTGCGACGTCGGGCGGCCCTTGGCGACGTTGGCCGCATGAAAGGCCATGAACTCTTTGAAACTGTCGGGATGAAATTTGTGCTCGGTCTGTGGCCCGATAAGCTGTCTGATCGTCACGTCTTGTTCCGCAGCCGCTTCGACCATCAACGTGCTGGCAGCCAATTGCTTATCCAGTTCGCCACCGTAAGTGCAGATCGGAACATTGAAGGCGTTGAGGGCATACGGCACGGCATCGTAGATATTGAGTGTGTCTTGCTGCGGCGACGGCAATGGTTCCTTGCGACCTTGATACTTGTAGAAGTCGACAAATCCAGCTCCTGGTCCGACCGAACACCACTCGTCTGGATGATGCACGCCTAAGTGCCAACTGCCGGCTCCGCCCATCGAGAAGCCCCACAGCACGACGCGCCGGTCGTCGATCTTGTACCGCCGCTTCACGTCGGCGAGTGCTTCAAAGACGTCAGTCTCGCCGGCCCAACGGTACGCATTGTCGATGCGGCCGAACACATCGAGCTGTACCCACGTCTGATCTTTCGGCAGCGGCTTGCCGTCGTGATCGTCGATGAATCGAATCTCATTGCGGTCTCCGCCGCGACCGTGCAACACGACATACAGCGGCCAGCGCTTCGAACCCTTCGTCGCCGCCCCTTCCGGCAGCGTCAACGCATACGGCTGCACCGACTCATCGACTCGCGAAACGTAACCGCGAATTGTCTTGCCGGTCTGAGTTGTCCAGGTCGGCTTGCCGCCGGTCATTTCTTGTGCGCGGCGCAGCCCCGTCTTGATGGCGTTTAAGGCGTATTGCGGGTACTTCGACTTCGGCTCGGTCTTTGGCTTCGAGCCGTCTTTCGGAAGTTGCGGGAGATAGAACTCCTCATGTCTCAACGCCCACTCGACCCCTTTCGCGTAGATCTCGACATCTGCGATGAGTCGCCCATCCATGTTCTTCTGCTTGAGAACCGCAACCGCCTTTTGAAGCTCGGCCAACCCAGCCTGAATCGCGTCGGCTTCTGATACCGACGGCGGTTGGGCACTTGCGAATTGAATGGTCAACGAAAGGAAACACGCGACGGCGATGCAACAACGAAGCATGAGAGACTCCTGTTTCAAATGCGGATGGCGCCTGCTATTAAAAAGGACTTAAGGGACATAAAGGACCAAAGTGACGAAAGGGCAAACGAGACACGATCCTCTTTGGTCCCTTGGTCCTGTTTGTCCTTTGCGCCCCGTTTCCCCATCAGCACACCGGTCAGGGCAAACATCAATCGCGATCTCGCGCTGTGCTTACGGATTGGCCGGCACCGGCACCGTTTCGCCTGCCTGAAAACCGGCAGTTTTGTGATTGCCGTCGCAGAATGGCTTCTTGTTGCTGTGTCCGCAGCGACACAAGGCGACGTTTTCTTTTCCGGTCAGGTCGTATTTGTTTCCCAAGTGGTCGGTGAGAGTGATCGGACCACTGACCAGCAGCGGTCCGTTTTCGCGAGTCTTAATCGAGACATCTGACATGAACTGCTCCTTCGATGAGGGTTTCACTTTTTGGAGTGCGGTGATGCATCGCCGCTTTCATTAGTGATTAGTGGCGGAGCCGCTTTTCTTTCACTCGACTCAGCAACACGACTCGACGAAAAAAAGCGGCTCCGCCGCAATCCAAAGCGGTAATGCATCACCGCACTCCAAAGTTACTCCGCCCGGCGGCGTCCGGCAATCAACGGCATTGTTTCAGATTTCGCGTGGCCGCCAGAGTTTTTTCAGCGTGCCGCGCGTCTCCAGGGAAAGCTCCAACCAGTTCGATATCGGCAATTCCAGATGAGCCAGTGCGGCGGTCGGGAACTCTTCGGTCTGTCCTGTCAGACGCGCAAGCCAATCCGCCAAACCCGGATTGTGGCCTACCAACAGAACTCGCTCTAACCGATCCGGCAATTGAGAGACGACGTCCACGAACGCTTGCGGCTCGGCCTGATAAATCGCGGGGACGGCCTCCGTTTCGCCGGAATAGTTCGCGGCCTCGGCGGCGAGCGATGCCGTCTCGGTAGCGCGCAGCGCGGTTGATGTCAGGATGTGAGCTGGCACCAGATTCTGTTCGAGCAACAAACGCCCGACGTCTTCGGCCGCGCGATGGCCACGCTTCTTCAAAGGCCGATCATGATCGGGAAGCTCATTGTCTTTCCAACTGGACTTGCCGTGGCGGAGGAGCAACAAAGTTTTCATGGCAGGTTCCTACAGATTTACGTAGCTCAGTTGCTCCGCAACTGAGATTCCCATTGCGTAGCCGATCGCAGGGAAACGTAATGTCGGGATTCGGTTGATGTTCGGAATGCGAGTCGCGGGAGCGACTCGCCTACGTTTCTGCGGCTTCGCCACGCTACGCTTCTTTTGCATTCGGGGATCGATGCGGCTCGAATACCGTGCGGCGCGAATTCTCAGCCAAGCGGCCGATCTCGCAAGTCTCTTGGAACAGAACTTCCTGTGCGCGGTGCGGAGCGGACTTCCCCGCTTTCACGCGCGAGTAGGTGCCGTCTGATTGCAGTTTTTTGGCTTTGACATTGTCATCGAAATAGGTCTCCAAGATGGCGATCAGTCGGGACCGGCACGCCTTGTCTTCGATCGGCACCAACAGTTCCACTCGGCGGTCCAGGTTGCGTGGCATCCAATCGGCTGACGAGATGAAAACGCGTTCGTCGCCGCCGTGATAAAAGAAAAAAATGCGGCCATGTTCTAGAAAGCGGTCCACGATACTGACGACCGAGATGTTTTCGCTGAGTCCTTTCACTCCCGGCCGCAGACAGCAGATTCCACGAATGTTGAGTCGAATCTTCACGCCTGCCTTCGAGGCTTCATACAGAGCTTCGATGAGGGCCGGGTCGACCAGCGAATTGAGTTTGGCCATGATCGCCGCCTTCTGTCCCTGCCCTTTGCGATGCGTTTCGGCGGCGATCATTTCGAGCAGTTTCGGCCGCAGACCCAACGGAGCCATTTCGATCCTGCGAAACTTTTGCGGCTGCGAGTAACCCGTGATCGCGTTGAAAAAGCTCGTCGCATCGGCGCCCAACTCCTCGTTGCTCGTCAGGAAGCTAACGTCACTATATATCCGAGCGGTAATCTCGTTGTAGTTGCCGGTACCAAAATGGACGTAGCGCACGATGCCCTGCGGTTCGCGACGCACGATAGCCAGGCATTTGGCGTGCGTCTTGAGCCCCTTCACGCCATAGATGACTTGTGCCCCCGCCAGTTCCAGGCTGCGTGCCCATTCGATGTTGCGTGCCTCATCGAAGCGGGCCTTCAACTCGACGATCACCGTGACGTACTTCCCTTTTTCGGCCGCCCGTTGCAGAGCGGCGACGAACGGACTGTTCCGGCTGGTACGATACAGAATCTGTTTGATTGCCAGCACGTCCGGATCGTCGGCGGCTTCTTCGAGCAATCGCAACACCGGCTCGAAACTTTCATACGGATGAAAGAGCATCAGGTCTTGCTGCTGCAACACCTGAAACATGCTCGATCCCAGATCGACGCTCGGCGACGGCTGTGGTGGCCATGAGTCATAGCGCAGAGTCTCGAAGCCCGATCGTTCCGTAAGTTGCATGAACGCCGATAAGTCCACCGGCCCCGGCACGACATACACCGCCTCGTCTCGAATTTGCAACGCCTGCTGCAAGAACGCCAGCAACTGCGTCGAGGCGCGATCGGAAATCTCCAGCCGCACGCATGCCGCCGTCCGTCTTGCTTCCAGCAGTTCTTCCATCTCGGCCAGCAGATCGGGGGCGAGGTCTTCACGAGCACTTAAGTCCGCGTTCCGAGTAATACGAAACGGCACACACTCGCGGAGCGTCTCGCCCGGAAAGAACCGTTCGGTGAATTCACAAAGAACATCCTCGACCAACATGAAGTCATGACCGCTGTCCGATGGCAACGACACAAACCGCGAAGGCCCCTTTCCGAGCGGAATGATTGCGAATCTCGGCCGTTGCGACGCATCGCCCACCGCCGGCGCAAGCTGTATGCAGACGTTGAGCGTTTGATTCGCGAGCAGCGGAAAGTCCTCCGACGACGTCACCGCCATCGGTGTCAGTACGCTCGACAGTTCGGCGTCGAAGAGCTGTTCGACCAATTTGCTCTGTCGCGCATTGAGGTCGGCCGCTTGCCGACGTCGAATGCCGCCTTCCGCAAGTTTCGGTTCGAGTTCTTCTAGAAAGCACGCGTATTGTTCGACCATCATGTGGTGCGTGCGGGTGCTGATCGAGTGCAACTGTTGCTCCGGCGTGAAGCCGGCCGGATCGGGGTTCGTGCTTCCCTGAGTCAACAGCATCTGCAAGCTGCCGACGCGAACCATGAAGAACTCATCGAGATTGGACGCGGTAATCGCCAAAAACTTCAGTCGTTCCAGAAGCGGAACGGAAGCATCTTGCGCTTCGGCCAGAACACGCTGGTTGAACTCCAGCCAACTGAGTTCGCGGTTGAGGAACTTGGCAGCGGTGTCGGTCATGGTCGGTTCAAGTCGGTCGAAACGCGCGGATTCATCAGAAGCGAGTCCGTAACGTAACGAACGAATGTTAAGCCGCCAAAGGATCGCTACCGGAAAGTCCGGCGGCTCCCACAACAATGGCACTGGCGACGAAGTAACGCGGCCGGTTCCTCTATGGGCCAAGAACAAGTAGATCATTGAATCTTTTAGCTCGCATCCGCGATGCAATGCTTCCGCCGCAATCAATACGCTGCCAACCCATCCGCCACTTCTCGGATAGAACCTCGACGGCATCGCCCTGAATGACCGTTGAGTTCTATTTATCAAATGTCCAGTACATGTGTCTTGAGACCTTTGATTCTGAAATCCGGGAATCGCCTGCTTCTGGCTGTTCTGCATTTCAGTACCACTCAGGAAGCGTTTTCGCACATCGACGCTCGAATGCACTTTCGGCGATACCGTTCGGGAGAGAATTTCCCTCAGCCCGGGTCTTTGAAAGATCTGGAAGGTCTGTTGGATAGCCAATCAACCGTCGAAACTCTTGCTCGTCAGTTTGAGCTACGCATCGAAGAATACGCAGCCACATTCGTCGGTGTTCGGTCGCATCTGGGTTATCCAGCTTCAAGACGCGGATGATCTTCCCGCCAACATCATTCAACGCCTGAATCTCGCCGGTGTCTGCATCGACTTTGAGGCATTTTCCCAAAGCGACTTTGCATGGGTCAGGCAACGGTCGTTTGCCACGAACCAGATTAACCCGATGGGTGAGGTACAAGAGATTGTCGTACTCGGAAACCAAATCCGGGCGTGAACTCTGCGGCTCAAGATGGTCGATGTCGAATTGTGCCTTCCGACCAAGCCACGTTTCCCGAATGAGCGAGAACACACAGCGATACGAAAAATCGTCCCTCAACCAATCGCGGTAGGACTCATAGGACGTATAACCTGATGGTCCATGTCGCCGCTGATGCGGTTCTTCGGGATAGGCGAAGACGAGGAGGGCAACCTTCAATCGGTCTTCGATGCGGCTCAGATCTATTCGATCCATTTGCCACTCGCTTTGAGTTTGGCGATCAACTCATCCGCGCCGTCGGACTCGTAAGGAGCCTTCAGGCGGATCAGCAAATCGGCGAGATGCTGCAAGTGGTCAAGCTCGTGACGTTCGTCGGTCGTCAACCCGGCCTTGGAATACTCCTTGTCAATCAGGTCGCATCGCCGCTCGTTGGTCTTGTCCCAGTCGTACTGGATGGCGACAAAGTCCGAGAGCGTGATGACGTCCTGGAAGTGCTTTGGGAAATACCGATCAAATTCAATGCAAACGGGACGTTTCCAGCCTGCGAACTGATCAAGCAATTGCCGCTGCTGGTGCGCTGTCAGCCCGTAAGCATCGAGCACGGCCGCATCAAGGCGAACGATCGCCTCTTTAATCTTGGCCTCATTGATTAGTCCCTTGTCTTGCTCGGTCTGAATCAACTTCTGCGCCTTCTTTGCCAATCGATCAAGAACACCACCGGGCTTCAGATGATCTAACGGCGGCAACGGCAACCGGTGAAGCGTCGCGATGTGGTTATCGCGATCAAGGTCGAGGATAAAGCTAAATGAGTTAGTAATCGGCGACGAGAGAATCGCAGCCAAAGCGAATTCTGAGACACCTTCTTGAGGCCAAATTGCAAAGTACTGTTTTGTGAAAGCGAGTCCCTTGTCATCAGCGAAAGCCGCGATCCGCCACGGAGCTTTACGTGCAAAACATGCCGCATTGATGACGACTTTGCGTTTATCCCACGGGTGTTTGTGCGCCCGCGTCGGAGGATCTTGATCTTCTTCTCGAAGCGACAAGTACCGTTGATGACTCACAAAATATTGTGAAAGATTGCCTGCCATCTTCTCGCAGCCAAGGCGGTAGCCTGACTTTATTTTGTTGGACGCGACGTCATCGCGCGGGAAGGATCGCGGCTTTCGGTCTGTGCGTGCGATCCAATTCACTCCCTTACGAATCGTGGCACAGGTTCCCAGTAGCGTGTCGTTCGGCAGAAGTGCAAAAAGGGAATCCTTGGGCGCAAGCCATAGCGTGAATGAGGACTCCGTATTCTCTGCGAGACTGACCTTCGCTGTTCGCTGATTGAATACCCGATGGTCTTGGAGAAACTCGTCTGCCTTGCGTGCGGGAACTTCCGAGTAACAAACCGTGACGGACTTGCCGGTTTCGCGCAGTCCTTGGGCAATCAGCGCGACCGTCTCGTTGTCCGCGTGTTGAAAGATGCGTGGCAATTCCACGATCTCGATTTCGGAGTAACGCTCGGCAAGTTGGCGGTTCGCTGCTTGATAGAAAGGGCTGCTCAAAAAACTCTTCGGCAGAACGAGGCCAAGCAGTTCCGGGGGGGACTTCATCAAACGATGCAGGAACTCGGCGGGTGGTGTCGTCTTGGTGGCACCGAGGGCTTGTCGTTCTTTCGGGTCGAAGCTTTCGTAGGGAGGATTCGCAAGCACGACCGTCGCTTTCTCAAGCGTGCTTTTCCAATCGGACCATGTGAAGACATCGTCTCGATGCAGTTGCCAGCCGTCTTCATTCGGATAGTCCGCCAAGGTCAACACAAGGCGAGCAACTTCGCGAGCCAGCGGATCTTTCTCGACACCGATCAAGCGTCGTTTGAAATACTCGTGACGCTTTTTCGGCGTCATTGAGGCATCGAGATCCTCTGCCATGCGGGCCAAGGCACATGCCAAGAAGATGCTGTGGCCGGAGAACGGCTCGAACACGACTCGGCGATCTACCGGCACGCGAGCCCAATCGAGACGCTGCACGATGAAGTTCGCCAATGGCTCCGGTGTACTATGAACACCAAGCTCGCGGCGCGTCTCTTTGTTGATGAAAGAACTCTCGTAAACGAATGCCAGATCAGGAACCGAGAGATTCTGAAAATGCAGGCTCGACGAAACGCTGTCCCAAGCCTGTTCCAAAACGGCTTTGTGAAGGAACTCGCGCGGAAGTCGTTCGAGCAACCCTGATCCGGCGTGCTTTTCAGCCTTCTCCAGAATCTGACGTGGTGTCGTTAGATCGCTCCAGTCGTGAACGTCACCTCGGTCAATGAAGATCTTGGCGGTGACAAATCGAAACAAATACGGAAAGAGAAAACTGATCGGCGGCTGCTTCCCGTGTGTTGTTGCGTACTGCTGCGCCGTATCAAAGAAGGCGCGTTCGAGTAGTTCCTTGAGATTCGATTGAAAGAACTTCGCCAGCGCAGGAACGAGCCTCGTATCGAACAACTTCAGTTGTCGATCTGGCTTGAAATCAACATGGCTTTTGATTCGTCCGATGCCCTCTGGTCCCCAAACCTCCCGCTGCCGTTTGAAGACCTTCGCAATCTCCGCCGCGTCGAACGAATCTCCCGCTGGCACGGCTTTGTCCGGGCTGACCACCCACGGCTGAATCTGGTCATGGACGATCAGGAACACGAGCGGAGCACCGAGCGAACGGTGGCTCATCACGAGCTTTTCCCCCAGTTCCTTCCCGTTCGCGTTCACAACGCCAATGCAAGCGTTGCGATAACTGCACGGTTCCGCCGAGAACGCTGCCAATGCAACTTGTTCAATGCGTGAGCCACCCGAACCGAAATCAGCGAAGTCGTAGCTTCGCCGAATCAGCCGTCTCGCGTAGCCCAGCGATGATTCAATCGCATTTTCAAGTTGCTTGAGCAGCATGGATTCCGTTGCTTCTCGTCGGACACCGGACGCAATCCTTCAATGCCTACGATAGTTGGCCTTGCCAAATTAGGGGAACATCGAATTCCGCTCTGAAAGAATGCCTACCCCAAGCTCATCGTCACCGTTTTCGATTCGGTGTAGTTGGCGAGGGCGGCGGCTCCGAGTTCGCGGCCCATGCCGCTCATTTTGAAGCCACCGAATGGGGCGGCGGCGTCGAAGACGTCGTAGCAGTTCACCCACACTGTGCCGGCGCGGACGCTGGCGGCGAAGCGGTGAGCTTTCTGAATGTCCTTCGTCCAGACGGCGGCGGCCAGGCCGTAGTAGGTGCTGTTCGCACGCTCGATGATCTCGTCCACTCCTTTGAACGGGAGGATGCTCATCACCGGACCAAAGATTTCGTCTGTCGCGATGGCCATCTCGTCGCGCACTCCGGTGAAGACGGTCGGCTCGATGAAGAAGCCTTTGGTGCCGACGCGCTTGCCGCCGGTCATACAGGTCGCACCTTCGGATTTGCCCTTGTCAATGTAGCTCAGAATCTTGTTGAACTGATCGGCATCGACCTGCGGACCTTGAGTCGTCTTCGGATCGAATGGGTCGCCGATCTGACGTTGCTTCGCGCGCGCGACGACTTTCTCGACGAACTTGTCGTGGACCGATTGCTCGACGAACAGCCGCGAGCCGGCGCAGCAGCACTGGCCTTGATTGAAGAACAAACCGAATTCGGCCCCGGCGACGGCGGCGTCGAGGTCGGCGTCGGCGAAGACCACGTTCGGACTTTTGCCGCCCAACTCAAACGTCAGCCGCTTCAGCGTGCCGGCCGCATCGACCATGATCTTCTGAGCGGTCTCGTAGTGGCCGGTGAAGGCGATCTTGTCTACGCCTGGATGCTTCACGAGCGCGGCTCCGGTCGCTCCAAAGCCCGGCACGACGTTGATGACGCCATCGGGGAAGCCCGCCTCTTGAACCAGTTCCGCCAGTCGCAAGCAGGTGAGCGGAGTTTGCTCGGCCGGCTTCATCACGATCGTGCAGCCGGCGGCCAGAGCCGGCCCCCACTTCCAGGCGGCCATTAGCAGCGGGAAGTTCCACGGAATAATTTGCCCGCAGACGCCGACCGGCTCGCGGCGCGTGTAGCAGAAATAGTTGCCGCGAATCGGAATCGTGTCGCCGGTCAGCTTGTCGGCCCAGCCGGCATAGTAGCGGATGCAGTCAATGGACAGTGGCAAGTCGGCGGCTCGCGCGTCGGCAATCGGCTTGCCATTGTCGAGCGTTTCGAGCGCGGCCAACTCATCGAGATTCGACTCCATCAAGTCGGCCAGCTTGTTCATCAAGCGGCCTCGGTCGCGAGCGTCCATCTTCGACCATGGCCCAGAATCAAATGCCGCGCGCGCGGCCTTCACCGCGGCATCGACATCGGCAGCATCGCCTTCGGCGACTTCCGCGATGACAGTTTCATTGACTGGATTGATCGTCTTGAATCTCTTGCCGCTACGAGACTCCTGCCACTTGCCACCGATGAGCATGTTGGTTTGACGAACCTTCGGAGGGGCGAATCCTTTTTCAGCAGTCACGACCATGATGGGTCTCCTTGGAATGTGAGAAAACTAACTCGAAGCGCTAGCGAGGGCAGACGCTTCACAAAACGATGAATTCAGAATCTCGTGAAGCGCCGCCCTCGCTGGCGCTTATTGAAGTTGCGCAGTTTGATGACAGACGTCTCAATCAAGCATTGTGAGAAATCAGACCC